>NZ_JBHSIR010000042.1:0-94898 GCF_042653605.1 Pseudonocardia sp. GCM10023141 | reverse complement strand
CCCCGCACGAGCCAGGGTGGGGCCAGATCAGACCATCACAGTGGGGCCAGATGGGGTTGTCATTCTCACCGCGGCCACCGACGTCGCGGTGCACTCGCACAACATCGCGAACGGGACGTCCGCAGCGGCCACGGTGGGACGAGCACGTGCCGCTCCGATGCCGAACAGCGCAATCGCCATGACACGCACCTCCGGTGGACGTCAGTTCTGACGCGGTCACCAGGGTCTGGAGCAACAACCCCCACGGTAGCCCTCTTCAGCCTCCGGATGGGCCAGCAATCCCCAGTGTTCACCAGGCCGAACACTCCCGCTGAGGACGGTCCACACCCGGGGTCGGAAGCAGCCTGCCCGCTGTGCCACGGTTTGCGCCCGTGTCTGCGACGTCCTACGCTTCGGCACTCGAGCCTGTCGGGCTCGGCTGTATGCCCCAGACCCGGTGTATCGCGACACGATTCCCGGTGCCGGGGCATCCTTCCTGGTCATACGCAGTGTGTTCGTGCTGGCAGCCCACTTCAGCCGGGTCCAGCGTGGTGATGAGCGTGCACCTGTCCGGGACTACCGGAGAGGTGCACGCCCATGTCCGACGACGACCGCAGTACCGACAACCGCAGCGGCACCGAACCGCACGGAACGTCTCACGCCCAGCAGGCACCCGGTGGTGCCACCAGTCGTGGACCGGACTTCGGTGCCGTCGGCGTGCCACAGGTGCCCATCCCGCCCTATGACGAGCTGCGCGGCAAGTCGAGTGAGAACACCGCGGGCATGGCCTACGACGCCTCGAATGCACCCAAACCCGGCCCGAGACCACCGGTGGCGGAGGTGGAACGCAATGGCCTGTCGGGAGCTGAGATGAATCCCGAGCCGGCGCTGGGAGTGGGGAAGAGCACCAGCAAGAGCGCCGAGAACCTCGCTCCCGATCGTCCCGACACCGCAACCAAGGGCGCCGGTCGACCGGTCGGCAAGGTCGCCGGGGACGACCGGGACACTGAGCGCGGTCCAGCCGGTCCGCAGTAGCCAGCCCGACACGATCCCGCGGGTCCCGAGGTTGAACCTCCGCCGCGGCCATGTTCCGGGCCCGTGACCGCAGTCCGTCGGTCACGGGCCCGATGCCGGAGATTCCGACCCGGCACCCGACCTGGACGTCGAACGCCGATATGAGCGCCCGCCGTCGCTCAACGACACCACCCGCGCCGGCTCCACCGAAGCACCGCGGAAGAGCTCAACACGACCCGCCCGCGGTCCGAGACGTTCGCTCAGCGCCGCAGCTCCTGACCTCGCGCGAGGCCAGCACGGAGCTTCGCCTGCATCTGCCCCGCGGCAGCCCGCCGTCCAGCTGCCCTGTCATCTCACGGGCTGGGCGCGACGGAGCCGGATCTGCGGGCGCTGCGTCGGGCGGTCCAGCGTCGTCGGATCCGGCGTCGTCGAGTGTGGCTTCGTCGGGTTGGCTGATGTGCAGATCGGCCCGTCGGACGACGTGATCGCCGGCGCCGAGCAGCGAGCGCATCGCGGAGTTCGGCACCGCCAGCAGCACGACCGACCCACCCGGGTGTGAGCTTGACCCCTCAAACACCTTCACAGGTACGGGATGGTTCAACGCACTCGCCACGCCGAATCACTCCCGCGGGTCGGCTACTCCCTGACCGAGTTGGGTCGTTTCCGCCAGCTCCGCCGACGTCCTTGCCGAAGCCGAACGCGCCGCAGTCCTTCCGCCGTAGATCAAGGTTGTCCCAGCCGTGGCCGTGCAAGGCCTGGCCCTCGCCGCCTTGCTCCCCGACACCGTCGACGTAACCGACGAATATCAACCCCCGGAACGGTCGACCCCCGCGCACAACTGCTCGCCACGTATCGGGCCCTGTCCCCTAGCGCGACTCGGGCGCGGGCCTGCGCTCCGCCATCTCCAGGTCCGCGCCGAGGTGGTGGCGGGAGAGCAGCAGCGTCGCGCCCGCCCCGACCACCAGCAGCAGCGCGGCCAGCAAGAACGGCATCGCGTAGCTGCCGGTCCAGTCAACCAGGTAGCCCGTGGCGAGCGGCGCGAGCAGGCCGAGGGTGTTGCCGCCAACCGCAATCAGTGCGAACAGCCGGCCGACCGAGCGGCGGTCGGTGAGCAGCGTGTTGGCCAGCGCCCAGTTCAGCGCAATCGCCGACAGCGCGAAGGACAGCACCCACGCGACGATGATGATGATCAGCGCCGTCGAGCCGACCAGCGGCAGGAGGGCCAGCGGCAGCCCGAGCAGGACGGTGACCACGAGGCCCCGCCGCCGGGTCCGCAGCTCCGCCGCTGCGCCCTGGCGGCGCACCCAGCGGTCGGCGATCGCGACGGTGGCGAGGCTGAGCACGGTCGCCAGGCCGTAGGCACCGCCGGCCGCCCAGCCGGTGCTCAGATCCTTCAGGCCACGCACGTTGGCGAGGTAGACAGGTAGAAATGTCAGGAACAGGTACTGGCAGTACACCGCGCAGCCGTGGGTCACCAGCAGGCCCCACGTCGTCGAGCGGCGCAGGAACGAGCGGATCGTGATCGCCGCGCCCCTGCTGTCGGCCTCGGCGGTCTCCCGCGAAGCCAGGATGAACGCGCGTTCCGCGGGCCGCAGCCACCGCGCCTTCTCCGGGCGGGCGTAGACACCGAACCAGACGACGGCGAACACGATCCCGACAACGCCGAGCACCACGAACGACCCGCGCCACCCGAGCGACTGGATCAGGTAAGCGGCAACGACCGACCCGATCGCGGGGCCGACGAGCGATCCCGCGTTGAAGATGCCGCCGAAAAGGCCGCGCTCCTGGGCCGGGGACCACTCGCGCACGATGACGTTGCCCGCGGGGTTGATCGGGGACTCTCCGATGCCGAGCAGCAGCCGGGCCAGGATCAGCCCGACGACGCCCGTCACCAGGCCCGTCACCCCGACCCCGATCGACCAGATCACCATGAACGCCGGCAGCAGGACCTTCGACCCGACTCGGTCGGCCAGGATGCCCACCGGCAGCAGCATCAGCAGGTAGCTCCAGTTGAACGCCGACGACAGTAGCCCGTAGTCGCCGGTGCTCAGGTGGAAGTCCTGGATGATGTGCACGCCGGCGATCGAGAAGCTCACGCGGTCGATGTAGCCGAGCGTGAGCACGAGCATCAGCCCGACGGCGATCACGTACCGCCGCCGGTCTCTGACGCCCGCACCGGCCAGCGAGGGTCCTGTCATGGTCTCCCACCTCTTCGTCGAGATGCCCGCGCGGACGGCACGTCACGCCGGGTCGTGCGGGGTCGTGCGTGCTCAGGCCCCGGGGAGCCCGTCGAAGTCGGTCACCGCGGAGCCGAAGGCGACGACCGCGGCCCCGGCGCCGAGGAACTCCGCGGCGGTCGCGGGGGTGATCCCGCCGGTTGCGACGAAGGAGACCCCGGGGAACGGGCCGCCGCGCTGCGCCCGGATCCAGCCCGCGCCCAGCTGGGTGGCCGGGAACGCCTTGAGCCAGCGCAGGCCGTGGCGCAGCGCCGTGCCGATCTCGGTGGCCGTGGCGACACCGGGCAGGTGCGCGAGCCCCTCCCGCTCGGCGGCGACGGCGACGGCCGGGTCGAGCCCCGGGGCGACGGTGAACGTCGCGCCGGCCGCGGCCGCCGCCTGCACCTGCTCGGGCGTCAGGACGGTGCCCGCGCCGACCTCCCGGCCCCGCCCGCGCCCGTCGCGGACGGCCTCGCGCAGCGCCACGACCGCCTCCGGGGTCTGGATCGGGACCTCGACGACGTCGATCCCGGCGTCCCACGCCCGGTGGCAACCGGCCAGGGTGTCGGCCACGGACAGGCCCCGGAACAGCGCCATGTAGGGCCGGCCGGCGAAGACGGTGTCGAAAAGGGCGCCGGACCGGGAGGTCCGGGGGGACGGGGTTCGCACGTCGGCGTCGGTCATCTCAGTCTCCGTCGAGGGCGAGCCGGTGCGGCTCCACCCGGGTCGTCCAGCGTTCGGGCGGGATGCCCAGCAGGGCCCCCAACTCGTCCTCGGTGGGCACCGTGCCCTGGTCCCCCGCGCTGCGCAGCGCGGTCCCGGCCAGGTGGTGGCCGAGCCGCAGCTTCTCCCGCTCGTCGAGCCCGCGCAGCAGGCCGGAGAGCCAACCGGCGGCGAAGGCGTCGCCGGCGCCGACCGGTTCGACGACGTCGACCGGAGGCGAAGGCACCGCTGCCCGCCCGCCCGGGTGGAAGCAGACGGCCTCCCGGTCGGCGTCCTTGACCACCAGCCAGGTGGGACCGGTGACCAGCTCCGCCACCGCGTCCGCGGTGGCGGTGTCCCACAGGCGGTGGGCCTCGTCGAGGCCGACGAACACGACGTCGGCGGCGCGGGCGTAACCCAGCAGGACCGGGCCGGCGTCACCGGCCCACAGCGCCGGGCGGTGGTTGACGTCGAAGCTGAGCAGCGCGCCGGTGGGCCGGGCGACCAGGGCATCGGTCAGCTCGCGGCAGGCCGGGGACAGCGCCGGGGTGATCCCGGTGGTGTGCAGCACCGCTGGCGCCGGGTCGGTGACCGCGCGGAGGAACGGGACGTCCATCGTGGACGCGGCGGAGCCCGCGCGGTAGTAGGTCACGGCGGTACCGGCGGGCCCCGGGTCCTTGAACATGACGCCGGTCGGGGCGACCCCGACCCGCTCGACCGCGCTCGTGTCCACACCGGACGCACGCACGCCGTCGAGCACGATCGTGCCGAGCGCGTCCGTGCCGAGCCGGCTCACCCACCGCACCCGATGGCCCAGCCGGGCCAGGTACGTCGCCACGTTCGACTCGGCCCCGGCGGTGCCGAGGAGGCACTCGGCGCCTCCGCGCAGGGCCCGCCCGTCGCGGGGGGCGACGAGCAGCATCGTCTCGCCGAGACAGCACACCTCGACCGGACCGGCGCTCATCGGGCCAGCCACCCACCGTCGACGGGCAGGACGACGCCGGTGACGTACGCCGCCGCCGGGGAGCAGAGGAACCGGACCGCGCCGCCGACGTCGGCCGGACGCCCCCAGCGACCGGCCGGGATCCGTTCCAGGATCTGCCGGTGCCGGGTCGGGTCCGCCAGCAGTGCCTCGTTCAGCTCGGTGTCCAGGTAGCCGGGGGCCACGGCGTTGACGGTGACTCCGCGGCCCGCCCACTCGTTCGACAGCGCCTTGGTCAGCTGCGCGACCGCGCCCTTGCTCGCCGCATAGGCCGGCACCATGACCCCGCCCTGGAAGCTGAGCAGGGAGGCGACGGTGACGATTCGGCCCGCGCCGGCCCGCAGCATCGGCGCGCCGAGGAGCTGGCAGAGCCGGAAGACCGCCCGCAGGTTGACCGCCAGCACCTCGTCGAACCGGTCCGCGGGGAAGGTCTCGGCCGGGGCGCGGTACTGGGTGCCGGCGTTGTTGACCAGGATCTCGACCGCTCCCCCGGCCAGTACCGCCGACGCCGACGCCTCCACCTCCGCGGCATCGGCGAGGTCGGTGCGGTGATGCTCCAGCCGCCGGCCCAGGTCCGCGGCGAGCGCGACCAGGTCCTCGGCCGGTCCGGAGCGCTGCAGCACGGCGACGTCGGCACCGGCCCGCAGCAGCTCCCCGGCGACGGCGTGGCCGATCCCCCGGCTCGCGCCGGTCACGACGGCGCGCCGGCCGGCGAGGGAGAACGGATCGGCGCTCACGGGGTCACCACCACCTTCAGCGCGTCGGTCCCGGAGCGGGCCGCGTCGACCGCCGCGGCCGCGCGCCGAAGCGGCAGGACGGTGGTCGGGAGGCGGTCGAGCGGCAACGCCCCGGTGACGACCAGCCCGACCGCCCGCCGGAAGTCCTCGCTCGTGTACACGCGCACCCCGACCAGGCGCTGCTCGGCGAAGGTGAGCCGCTGCAGGTCGACCGCCGCCGGCTGCTTGTGCACCCCGACGACGACCAGGGTGGCGTGCACCCGGCCCACCGCGGCGAGCATGGCGGCGGCAGCGGGGTGCCCGGCCGCCTCGAACACGACGGCGGCCCCCTCCCCGCCGGTCGCCGCCGCGATCCGCACGGCGAAGGCGTCCGGATCGGTCTCGACCGCGAAACCGAGGTCCGCCACGACCGCGGCGCGGGCCGCGTTCGGCTCGTGGACCAGCACCGACCCGGCGCCCTCGTGCCGGGCGACGAGTGCGGTGAGCACCCCGATCGGCCCGCCGCCGAACACCGCGACGACGTCCCCGGGCGCCGGCGGCGCGGCCGCCACCGCGTGCACGGCGACGGCCAGCGGCTCCACCCACGCGGCCGTCGCGGGGGCGACGGTGTCCGCGACCGGGTGGAGCCGGTCTTCGGGGACGGCGACGAGCTCGGCGAGCGCGCCGGGCGCGTCGATGCCCAGGAGCCCGAGGTGCGCGCAGACGTGGGCCGCGCCGTGCCGACAGGCCCAGCACGCCCCGCATGTCAGCAGCGGTTCGACCACCACCGGCGTGCCCGCGGCGAACCGCCCGCCGGGGTGTGCGACGGCACCGGAGAACTCGTGACCCAGCACCAGCGGCGGCGCCGCGCGCGGATGCCACCCGCCCACGATCGCGAGGTCGGTGCCGCACAGCCCGACGTGGGACACCCGCACCAGGGTCCAGCCCTCGGCGACCTCGGGCACCGGCACGGTGGTGCACCGGAGGCCGGCGCCGTCCCAGACGGCGGCGCGCATCCGGGCGCTCATGCCGTCACCGCTCCAGGGTTCAGCAGGTCGTGTGGGGTGGCGCCGCGCAGGACGTCCACCACGTTCTGCAGCGCGCGCCGCTTGAGCCGGACGAACGACTCCTCGGAGTACCAGGCCGTGTGCGGGGTCAGCACCACCCGGTCGAACCGGGTCAGGGGATGGTCCGCGGACACCGGCTCGTCGTCGAGCACGTCGAGCCCCGCTCCCCCGAGCCGGCCGGCCTCCAGGGCCGCCACCAGCGCCGCGGTGTCGACGACCCCACCCCGGCTGGTGTTGACCAGGACCGCACCCGGCCGCATGTCGCCCAGCAGCCCCGCACCGACCAGACCGCGGGTGGCCGGGGTCAGCGGCACGTGCAGCGACACGACGTCCGAGCGGTCGGCCAGCTCGGCGAGGGGCACCCGCTCGATCCCCGCGCCGGCGGCCGGCGCGACGTCGTGGCCGAGCACCCGGAAGCCGAGGGCGGCCGCCTTGCGCGCGGCCGCGCGGCCGATCGCGCCCAGCCCGACGACGCCGAAGGTCAGCGAGGCGAGCTCGTGCACCGGGCGGACCAGGGCGTGCGACCCGCGCCGCAGCCCGCGGTCGAGCTGGGGGAGCCCGCGCACCAACGCCAGTGCGAGCGCGACGGCGTGCTCGGCCACCGCCTCGGTGCCGTAGTCGGTGACGTTGCAGACGGCGACCCCGCGCGCCGTAGCCGCGTCGACGTCCACGGTGTCGTACCCGACCCCGTAGCGCCCCACGGCCCGTACCCCGGGCAGCCGGTCGAGCACGTCGGCGGTGATCGGCGCGTACTGCATCAGGATCGCGTCGGCGCCGTGGGCGTTGCGGACCAGTTCGTCCGCGTCCGCGGAGGGCCGCACCGACAGCTCCACCCCGAGCTCGGCCGCGAGTCCCCGCTCGGGGACGAAGGAGTCGTGGTCGCAGTCGACGACGGTGATCCTCATCGGTCGCAGCCCGGTCGGAGGAACGCGAGCGCGGACGGGCTGGCCGACGCGAGCGACGAGACGGGCGTCAGGTCGCCGGTGGCGGCGTCGACGGCGAAGGTGACGATGTTGTCGCCCTGCTCGTTCGCGACCAGCAGGTGCTCGGCGTCGGGCGACAAGGTCATGAAGCGTGGCACCGCGCCGCCCGAGGGCGTCCAGCCGGTCACCGACATGGCCAGACCGTCGTCGCCGAGCGCGATCCGGGTGATCGAGTCGTCCCCCCGGTTGGACACGTACGCGACGCGGCCCGACCGCTCCACCACGATCTCCGCGGCGGTGCTCGGCGCGAAGGCGGTGTCGGGCAGGGCGGGCACCACGTGCCGCGGGGTCAGGGTGCCCCGCTCGGCGTCCCAGGCCAGCGAGGTCAGCGTCGAGTCGATCTCGCCGACGACGTACGCGCAGGGCAGGTGGGGGTGGAAGGTGACGTGCCGGGGACCCGAGCCGGCCCGGACCCGGGCCGCGGAGTGCACCGTCAGCGCACCGGTCGCGTCGTCGGGCCGCAGGACGAACACCAGGTCCAGTCCCTTGTCCGGGACCACGAGCCAGCGGCCCGACGGGTCGAACCGCGCGTCGTGCGGGTGGGATCCGGCCTGCTCGGTGCGGTGCGGGCCGGGTTCGCCCGGCAACTCGAGCACCGACTCCGCCGCCGAGAGGGTGCCGTCCCCGGCCACCGGGACGGTGCTGACCGAACCGCTCCCGTAGTTGGCGACGTGCAGGAACCGGCCGCCCGGGTGCTGCGCCACCGCGACGCCGTTGACCCCGCCCGACGGGACGCAGCTCAGCTCGCGGATGCGGCCGGAGCCCCGGTCGACGCTGTAGGAGGTGACGACGGTGCCGTCGCCATGGACCGCGTGCACGACGTCGCGGTGCACGTCGGCCAACACGTACGACGGGTTCTCCACGGTGAGGATCGACGACAGCGGCTCCGCGCCCGCCCCGGTGTGGGGCAGAACGCTGATCCCCTTGCCCCGAGCTTCGCGGGCGGCGCTGGTGAAGCTGCCGACCACGGCGAGCTCGGCACGGTCCGGGGTCCGGTCACGACTGGTCATCACGTCTTCCTGTCTCCTCGGGACGGGCGGAGCAGATCTAGAGCGCCTGGCGGGTGGCCTGGCGGCCGACGAGCCGCCAGCGCCCGTCCTCCAGCGCCCAGACCAGCGCCTCGTTGATCCGGATGGTGAGGGGGGTGCCTCCGGGCGGCAGCAGCGGCAGGTCGACCACGCCGATGGTCACCGCGCCGCTGCCGGCGATGTGCGTGCGGCCGCCCACCACCCGGGTCCGGCCGTACCGGTGCTGCCCGGAAGCCACCTTCCCCAGGTACTCGGCCTTGGTCTCCACCGCTCCGGTCGAGGCCACCCAGCGGTCGAGCCGGTCGGAGAGCAGCGCGTCCAGCTCCACGACGTCCGACGCCGCCTGGGCCGCGCGGAACCGCTCCTCCGTGGCCGCGACCGCCCCTGCCGGGTCGGGCAGCTCACCGGGCGGGACCGGTGCCGTCGTCGGGGTCCGCGTGGCGGCCGTGACCGGCGCGGCCGCCCCGGTCCGCGCGGTCGTCGCCTGGCGCAGCAGCAGCCGCCATCCGGCTGCTTCCCGCACCCAGACCAGCGTCTGCTCGAGGTGGAGCAGGGTGTCGCGGACGGAGTCGACCATCTCGACAGCCCCCGAGGTGTGCGCGAGGCCGCCGTGGACGGTGGTGCCGCCGTTCACCCGCACCACGGTCCCGTGCCGGAACAGGCCGCTCTCCTGGCCGATGAGGTTCTCGCGCTTGGTCTCCGCGACCGCCGAGGAGTGGACGTAGGTGGCGTCGTCGGACAGCACCCGTCCGAGCAGCGCGACGTCGGAGGTGCGCAGACCCTCGTAGAGCCGCTGCTCCTGCGCGTCGATCGCGGCGAGGTCCCTGTCGAGATCGGTGTCGGCTGTGCGGATCACGGTCTCTCCCGTCGGCTGCTCGTCACGCCACCGACGGCCGGGTCGGATCCACGGGCCGTCGGTGGCGGGTTCTGCGGGGGCGGACCGGCCGCCCCTGGCGAGGTCGATGCTGCCTCCCGCGAGCGGGATGGACAACAGCGGACGACCGCCCTTCATCATCTGGAATCCAGATGATGGTCGGCAGCCGTCGGTGTACCGTCGCCGTCGTGCAGACGGTGTGGGTCGAGGCGTTCCTGGCTGTGGTGGACCAGCGGGGGTTCGCCGCGGCGGCCGCGCGGCTCTACCGCTCCCAGGGGAGGGTCAGCGCGTACATCGCGGCGCTCGAGACCGAGCTGGGGGTGCGGCTGTTCGACCGCAACCAGCGGCCGGCGCAGCTCACCTCCGAGGGATCCGCCTTCCTGCCCTACGCGCGGGAGATGATGGGCGTGCTGGAGAGCGGGCGGCTCTCCGCGCTCGCCGTGCAGGGCCTGGCGAAGGGCGACGTGGCGGTGGCGGCCTACCCCAGCGCCAGCGCCGCGTTCATCCCGCTGGTCCTGCGGACCTTCTCCCACGAGTACCCCAACGTGACGGTCCGGCTGATCGACCGGCAGAACCGCGGGCTGGACCGGGTGCTCGACCAGGGCGAGGCGCACCTCGCCATCCGGCCGAGCATGCCGCCGCTGATCTCCCGGTCCCCGTCGAGCTACCAGCAGCTGTGGCGCGAGGACATCTGCGCCGTCCTGGAGGTCGGCCACCCTCTCGCCGAGAAGGACGAGATCACGATGGCGGACCTCGCCGACGAGCCGCTGGTCTTCGGCGGCCGCTCGGCCGAGGACGCCGAGGTGGCCCGGCTGATGGCCACCGCCCGGGTCACGCCGACCATCAAGTTCCTGTCCAACCAACCGCAGTCCGTCGTCGCCCTGACCCGGCACGGGCTCGCCACCGGGATCATCAACGTGCTGGCTCTGCAGAGCATCCGGCTCGACGGGGTGGCCGTCCGGCCGCTGGTCGGGGTCAGCCGTGAGGTCGGCGTCTTCTGGACGCCGGCGGCCGAGAGCTCGGCCGCCGCGGTCGCGCTGCTGCGCACGATCGTGGCCACCGAGCCCCCGGCACCGTCGACGGACCTGCGCGACGCCGCCGCACGCCAGTTCCCCGAGCTCTTCGCGTGACGGTCAGGTGACGGGCATCGTCGGCTCGCGTTCCGACCCGGCCACCAGGGTCGACGCCGCTCGCCCGCGGGCCACGATCAGGACGGCGAGCACCCCGAGCACCCCACAGGCCGCGATCAGCAGCAGACCCGGGTTGTAGCTGCCCGTGCTGTCCTTGAGCCAGCCGACGGCGAACGGCCCGACGAACCCGGCGAGGTTGCCGACCGAGTTGATGCCGGCGAAGGCGCTGGCGACCGCCGTCCCGGAGAGGAACATCGCCGGCAGGGTCCAGAACACCGGCTGCATCGAGTAGAGCCCTAGCATGATCGCGGTGATGCCGACCATCTTCGACGTCGAGTCGGGCAGGAACACCAGGGCGACGATGCCCAGCGTCGACAGACCGAGCGGGATCGCGGTGTGCATCCGGCGTTCGCCCTTGCGGTCCGAACGCCGCCCCCACCAGACCATGCCGACGGCCGCGACCAGATAGGGCAGTGCTGTGAGCAGGGTCACGACGAGGGTGCTGCCGACGCCGAAGCCCTGGATGATCTGCGGCAGGAAGATGCCGATGCCGGTGTTGATGGCGCAGATCGCGATGTCCACGACCACCAGCGCCAGGATCTTGCGGTTGGCCAGCGCCCTGAGCCAGTGCACCTCGCGGCCCTCGGTGGCCTGCGCCGCCTCCCGCTCGAGCGTCGAGGTCAGCCACGTCCGCTCGTCGTCGGCCAGCCAGCGGGCGTCACCGGGCCGGTCGGTGAGGAAGAACCAGGTGACGACACCGAGCACGACCGCCGGCAGCGCCTCGATCACGAACAGCCACTGCCACCCGGCCAGGCCCCACAGATCGATCTTCAGGACCAGCCCGGAGATCGGTGCGCCGATCACCACCGACAGCGGCACCGACACCATGAACAGGCTGACGATCCGACTGCGGTAGGCCGCGGGGAACCACAGCGTCAGGTAGAACAGCACGCCCGGGAAGAACCCCGCCTCGGCCACACCCAGCAGTGCCCGCACGACGTAGAACGAGATCTCCCCGCTGACCAGCGCCATGCACCCGGAGACGATGCCCCATGTGACCATGATGCGGGCGATCCACCTGCGGGCGCCGACCTTCGCCATCACGAGGTTGGAGGGCACCTCGAACACGAAGTAGGTCAGGAAGAACACCCCGGCGCCGAACCCGAAGGCGGTGGCGCTCAGCCCGATCGCGGGGTTCATCTGCAGTGCGGCGAAGCTGAGGTTGGTGCGGTCGATGTAGGCGATGAAGTAGGCCGCGATGAGGTACGGCACCAGCCTGCGCGTCAGCTTGCGCATCGTGCGCTTCTCGAGCGTGGCCTGATCGTCCTCGCCGTTCCCGGTGACCACTCGCCCTTGAGTAGTTGACATGGATGGTTACTCCCTCTTCGCTCTCGACACGAGAGCGGCCTCGGGCTGGATGCCGTCGGCGGCACCGACGGGGGACGGGATCGCGTAGAACCGCTGGGCGGTGTCGTGCAGGACCGCCGCCCGCTCGGCGGCGGTGAGGTCGGCGACGCAGAGCTTGTAGCTGTTCCACAGCTGCCGGTAGCCCACGAAGTAGCGAGTCATCGGGAAGTTGCTTTCGAACATGCAGCGGTCGGGGCCGAACAGCTCCAGGCAGGTCTCGACGATCGGGCGCGCCGCCGCAGCCAGGTCGGTCTCGTCGAACGCGCGGTCCTCGAACCCGAATCCGAAGGCGGGCATGAAGAACCCGCCGAGCTTGACGTGCACCTGCGGCAGCGCGGCGAGGCGTCCGAGCGCGCGTCGCCAGTCCGCGAACGCGGCCTCCCGACAGTCGGCGTAGGGGCCGGCGCCCAGCAGCCCGCCTGCGTGGTTGATCGCCACGGGCACGTCCGGCCGGCCGGCCGCGAGCGCGTGCAGCTCGTCGAGCTGCGGGTGGTAGAGCCACGCGTCGAAGGTCAGACCGTGCGCCGCGAGCCGGGCGTAGCCGTCACGGAACCGCGGATCGACGAGCGTGCCGGGCGGTGCGAGCTGCTTGGCGGCCGGGTCGTTCGCGGTGACGTGGCGGATCCCGACGACACGGCCGTTGCCCGCGGCGACGACCGCCTCCAGTGCGCGGTCGACCGCCGGGCCCCGCAGCAGGTCGGCATGGGCGACGATGGACGCCGCCACCCGCGCCGGCCCGTACTCCCCGCTGCGGCACAGGGCCGCGACGCCGTTGGCGAACTCGACCTCGCCCGCCGACTGCTCGGCCTCGGGCCGGCTCCGGTCGTAGAAGGAGCCGCACTCCACGTACACCGTCGACTCCACCCGGTGCCCCGAGTAGAGGTCGGCGAGCAGCTCGTCGAGCAGGTAGGCGCCCGAACCGCCGTGATGGCCGGCCCGGCCGTCCCAGAGATGGTGGTGGGGGTCGACGATCGGGGCGTCGGGATCGACGACGTCGGGTTCGGTCATCTGCGCTCCTCCCTGCCCCTACAGCGGCTGACGGGTGGCCTGGCGGGCGGTGAGGACCAGGCCCCGTTCGCCACGCCGCCACACCAGGACCTGGTGGAACCGCATGCTGAAGGGCCGTGCACCCGGCGGTCGGACCACCATGTCGACCAGGCCGGTGCTCACCGCGCCACCCTCGCCGAGCAGCGTCGCGCGCTGCACCGTCCAGATCCCGCCGTGGGCGTAGGCGCCGTCGGTGACCGCGGCGAGGTAGGCGTCCTTCCCGTCGAGGCGGCCGGTGGTGTGGGAGAACCACAGGTCCTCGGCGAAGAGGTCGCCGAGCGCGGCCACGTCCGACGCGGTCTGCGCGGCGTGGAACGCGTCCTCGCCGGCCCGGACCTCGTCGTCGGTTACGGGCGCGCCCGTGGTGTCGGACCGTCGGTCCTGCGGGTCGGGTCCGCCGTCCTGCGCCAGGGTCTGCTGGCGGTGGGCCAGCCGCCAGGCGTCACCACCGTCGCGGGTCCAGACCAGGGTCTGGTCGAACCGCAGGGTGCCCCGCCGCGCACTGGACCCGTCGACCACCTCCACCCGACCGGTGGTCACCGCGAGTGCGCCGAACACCTCGGTCCGTCCGCCGAGCCGACGGATGCCGGCCGGCCGGTGCACGCCCGTCGCGCAGCCGGTCAGGTACTCGGCCCGGGTCTCGGCGAAGCCGAGGAAGTGCACGTTCGTGAACCCCGGGGCCAGGATCTCGCCCGGCCGGTCGGGGTCCGGGCCGCACAGTGCCGTGTCGAGGTCGTGCTCGGCCCGCTCGACCGTCCCGGTCGAGGGGCCCGACTGCGTTGTCACCATCTGCTCACCGTTCTCGCGTGGGTCGTACCGGTCAGACGACCGGGATGCGCGTCGCCTGGCGCAGCAGCAGCCGCCAGTCACCGTCCTCGCGGACCCAGACCAGCGTCTGGCGCAGCCGGATCGTGAAGGGCTCGTCGTGGGCGGTGTCGAGCATGTCGATCAGGCCGCGGGTGATCGCGACCTCGCCGAGGAGCCGTGTCGAGCCGCTGACGGCGCGGGTGCGACCGTGCTGGTGGACGCCGTGGGCCTGGCCCAGGACGTTCTCCGTCTTCGTCTCGGCGATGCCCGTGGAGTGGATGTAGGTGCAGTCCTCGGCGAACAGGTCCTCGAACGCCGTGACGTCACTGGTCGCGAGCGCGTCGTAGAGTGCCTCCTCGCGCTCGGCGACCCGGCGCAGGTCCAGCTCCTCCCCGGTCACCGCCGCCCGGCTCACCGCCGCACGACCTTCTTGCGCGCGACCTGCTCCTCGATGTCGGCCAGGGAGCCCCCGGCAGCGATGACGGTGCCGATGACCTGCTCGATCCCGGCGATGTCCTCGATCTGGTAGAGGACGTCGTCGGCGCGGTCGGCCGGGATGACGACGACGCCGTCGTTGTCCGCGACGACGATGTCGCCGGGCCGGACCTGGGCGCCGCCGCAGGTGATCGGCACGTCGAACTCGCGCGGCTCGACCTCGGTCGGCGGCCGCACGCCCGCACCGCGGGAGAAGACGGCGAGGCCGCGCTCCCCCAGCTCCCGGATGCCGTCGCGGTCGCGGGTGCGTGAGTCCGTGACGATCCCGGCGAGCCCCTGCCGCTGCGCGAAGCTCGCCATGTTGTCGCCCAGCAGGTTGTCGTGCGTGCCGCCGGTGCCCATGACGAGGACCTCGCCCGGGCCGACCCGCGACATCACCGCGTACATGCTCTCGCCGAGCCGGCCGTCGCCGCGGATCGGGCCCCAGGCAAGGGTCCGGGCGCGCGCCGCGATCCGAGTGCCGGGCGCGGTGGGCAGCACGTCGTCCATCCAGCCGGTCAGGCCGAGCCGGAGGAACGCATCCGTCACCAGACTCGTGGGGATGTCCTCGAACCGCGCGACCGTCGGGTCGTCGTGTCGTACCAGGACGTTCTCTGACATCTACTACCTCGGGTGTTCTCGCGGGTCGCGGGTCGCTGGGCCGGGGCGCCTGCCGGAGGATCCGGTGCGGTCCCGGCGGCGCGCCGCCTCGTCACTCGCCTCCGACCCGCTTCGGTCCACCGCCTCGGGTCGGTCGGCTCCGTCATCGTCGCGACGGCACGACGGCGGCGTCAATCGCGCAACGTCGCAGGTGAACATCCACAATTCGAATGTCTCGACGCACGGGCGCGGGCGGCAGGCGCGCAGAATGGCCTGATTCCAAAAGGGCCAAGAGGAGCGCTCGTGGCGAAGGCGTGGCTGATCACCGGCAGCTCGAGCGGGCTGAGGCGGGAGAACTCCCGGACGGCGCCGGCGCGCGGCGACCGGGCGGTAATGACTGCCCGAGACGCGGGGACGCTCGCCGAGCTGACCCGCGACCATCCGGAGAATGCGCTCGGGTCAGCCCTCGCCGTGACCGACGCGGACCATACCTCCGCCGTGGCCACGGCGGCGCGGAACCGCTTCGGCAAGATCGACGTGCTGGTCAGCAGTGCAGGGCCGGATCGGGCTGCTACGCGGCGAGCGAACAGACCGCACTGGCGGGTGTTGTGGCTACTCCCCCGTCCCCATCGTCCTGGCCGTATTGCACCCTGGTGGTGGCGGGGGCAAGGGTTGGCGCAGCCATCGCGGTCCGACGCCGTAGACGCCCTTGCGGCCGACACCACGACGTGGACACTCACCGGCCCGAGGGGCTCGCATCTCAGACCTGGGCTCAAAGCTGTGGGGCAGCGACGAGCCGCCGTCTCAGCTGTTGGTCAGGGTGCGGTCGAGGAGGGGGAGCAGGCGGTCCCAGTGGCGCTGCAGCGCGGAGGGGTCGAAGGCGTCGGTGTCGGACATGGTGAAGCCGTGAATGGTGCCGGGGAAGATCTCGGAGGTGTAGCCGACACCCGCGGCGGCCAGGGCCTGGTTGGGCTCGCCGAGGGCCTCAGGCGTCATGTCGCATTCGGCGTGGCCGAAATGGACCTGGGCCGCGAGCTTGGAGAAGCTGTCGGGCCCGTCGGCGCCCACGGGACCGTGGAGTCCGGCGACGGCAGCCAGCTGGCCGGGCTGGGCCGCGGCGGTGCACATCGCCAAGAGACGCGTCGGCGTCGCTCAGGACACGTTCGGCGGTACGCGCCTCGATCAAGGGCATCAGCTGGGCGAAGATCGCGGGCCGGACCCGCGAATTGCCCGAGTCGGCACCGGCTGGGTCATCACGTTCGTAGCCGAGCTCGTGGGTCATCTCGGCCTGCAAGGCGCGCTCGATGACGGCCTTGGTCATCCGCCCGTCCCATAGAACCCGGGTACCTGGCTGCACCACGCCATGCTGATCACCCACGTTCAGACCCGTGTCCTGCAGCCCGGCCTGGCCCAGCTCACCGACCCCACACCGCCAGAACCCACCGCGCTACGCGCGGCCGCCCGCAACTACCAGCGCGCCCTCGACCAACTCACCCAGAGGCCGGACTTGCCGCATGAACCCGAACTTGACCCGATCACACCGACTTCGTCGGCCCAAGTCTTCTAGCGCGAGAGTTCGACGGCACCTTCGGCACCGAGACCATCGAGCGGTTCCTGCACTCCTCCTACGACGAGTTCGCAGGCCGCGCCGTCGTACTCAACTTCCTCCCGCTGCTGGCCGAGAAGTTCGCCCGCCAACGCCTCCGCGCCCTGGCCAAGGTCGAGGGCAAAGCCCTGGTCGGGACCCCGGTAGTGGTGTTTCTGTGCACCCACAACGCCGGGCGCTCCCAGATGGCGCTCGGGTTCTTCACCCACCTCGCCGGGGACCGCGCCGTGGCCTGGTCCGGCGGATCCGAACCCCGCGAGACCATCAACGCCGCGGCCGTGGCCGCGATGGCCGAACGCGGGATCGACATCGCCGCCGAATACCCCAAACCCTGGACCGACGAAGTCGTCCGCGCCGCCGACGTGGTGATCACCATGGGCTGCGGTGACTCCTGCCCCGTATTCCCCGGCAAACGCTACGAGGAATGGGTCCTCGACGACCCCGACGGCCTCACCGTCGACGGTGTACGCCCTTCCGCGACGAGATCGAACGACGGATCCGCGCCCTGCTCGACGAACTCCTCCCCCACATCGCGGATGACATCCCGTCGCCGAGCTCCCGGCACGGGTACACGTCTCCGAACGCACCTTCACCCAGCGGTTCGTCGCCGAAACGGGAACGCCACCCCACCGATGACCGATTGCGCAGCGCCGCGGCCTGGAGCTGAACGCCACGCGCCCACCGTCCGGAGAGGGCGGCGGGCACGTCTGGATCCGCGCCGACTACGGGGCGCCGACGGCGACCGCACCGGAGAGGCACGGGTCCAGCGGGGTCTCCATCGCGTGTACTCGCGGCAGTACCTCGGCCGCGAAGAGCCGCATCGAGCGCTCCGCCACGTCGACCGGCATGGTGCCGTACTTGAAACTGAACACGATCTCGTCCGCCCCGGTCTTCTGCTGAATCTGGCGGATCTTCTCGACAACCTGGTCCGGCGTTCCCCACACCTGCGGCCGTGCTTCCTTCTCGACGATCTCCTTGTCTGTTGGCTCCTTGCTGGAGGGCATCGCGTACTGCTCGTAGCCCTTCGCGTTCCCCATCGTCGCCGAGCCGAAGATCTCGTAGTGCCTGTAGGAGTTGCGAATCCCTTCCGGGATGTAACGGGAGGCGACGTCCCACGCCTCCGCCTCCGTGTCGAAGCACGCCACCTTGACGGTCACGGTGGGCTGCACGGGCCCCCAGCCCCGCTCCGCGCGCTGACGATTGAACTCCGACACGTCCTTCTGGTAGGAGTCGAAGCTCTTCTGGCCGGTCATGAAGATGCCCGACCCGGTGGCCGCCGCGATCGGCAGCGTGTCCGCGCTGTTGAACGCGATGCGGATCCGGTCCAGGATCCTCTCCGGGTTACGGAACCGCGGCCGAATGCTCGTCTCGTCGAACTGGAAGAACTCGCCCTGGTAGGAGAAGTACTCCTGGGTGAGCGCCAGCTTGAGCACGTCGAGCGACTCCAGGAAGCGGCCCCGGGCCTCGCCCATCGGGATGCCCAGCGGTCCGAACTCCCGGCGCGACGCGCCTCGCCCGATGCCGAGGGTTAGCTGGCGACCCTGCAGCATGTTGTCCAGGACGCTGATCTGGTGTGCCACGAGCAGCGGGTCGTACCAGGGCAGAACGACGACCATGGTGCCGACGTCGATCCGGCTGGTCTTGCCGGCGAACCGGGTGAGGTTCTGCAGTGCCCCGCCCGTCATGCCGTACGGGGTGAAGTAATGGTCGATCGCCCAGTATGAGTCGAAGCCCAGCGGCTCGACCAAGTCGCCGAGGTGAAGCTCCTCGTCGTAGACCTGCTGGTCGGTCACCGCCTGCGGCGACCGGTCCTTAGCCAGGTACCGGCCCCAGTCGGTTGTGTTCTGCCAGTTGAAGAAGACTCCGGCTTTCAAGCTTGGTCCCTGCCTCTCGTCTCGGACTCCGGACTCTCCGGGAGTCCCAGCACCGCCGTGATCACCGCTTCCCGCACCAGGGTTCGGACTGTCACGACCTCGAACGAAAATAGCAATATTGAGCGACGATCGTCAACGAAATGCTATGTTCGATGGAACCGACCCGTCCTCGCCCTCCAGCACTCGTCCGCGCCCGAGGTTGCTCCTCACGGACGCCGCGAGCCACACCCGCTCGACCCGGCCGAGGCACGGCTTGGTCCCGAAGCCACCCCCTACAACACCCCCGGCACGATGCCGGCGAGCGCCTTGCCATCGCCATCGAGGCGGTCGAGCAGGTCACTGCTCGCAGGAGGGCCGGACGTACGTGTCGCTGGCGATCAAGTTCTTCACCGCCTTGGCCCCGAGCCGGTAACCGGGGACCCGAACGGCCCGCTGCGACAAGCCAGCCCCACCTCTTCCGAGGAGACACCAACGCCTGGACGACGGAGGCATCGAAGCCGGGCTCGACCATCAGAGTCACCATCGCCGACACCGGCGCCCACTGACCCATCGGCCGCGCGACCAGCCCGAGGAACTCCGTGAACAAGCCATCGGGGCGGACGATCCACGTCCTCGTCTCGGGCAGTAGATGACGGCTTCGTGGTCATGCCGCCCATTTCCGACGGGTCCGACGCGAACGGGCCTGCGGCCAGCACCTTCGCGCCCTACCCAGCAGTCCCGTAACGCCGTTCTACATAGCAAATCAATTGCGATCGTCGACACTGTGATATGTTCTGGTCAAGATAGTTGTCCGCGCCCGGGACCACCATGGCCCGGGCCTCCGAGGAGGCATCGCGATGACCAGTGCGCTCGTCCTGTACGGACTCCAGATCGAAGCCGAACCCGGGGCCGCGCTGTCCTCGGCCCCGGCGGTGGCCGTTGAGGTCGCGCGGACGCTCGCGGGCGGTTCGACCGCACAGGTTTCGGTGGCAACGCCGGGCTTCCGTGACCTGCGCTCCGCCGTGGCCGCTGCAGACCTGGTCCTAGTGGTGACGACTGGCAGCGGGCCGCTGCCGCGCTCGCTCGCGGACCGGTGCGCCAGCGGCCTGCTTGTCGGGAAGGTGACCTTCTCCCTCATGGTCGGCGCATGGACGGATGGCGCCGGGTCGGCCTCCGCCGCAGCCAACGCGCTGTCGCGTGCCGGTGCGACGTGCCTGGCACCCACCCTGCAGCTAGATCCCCGCACCGACTACCGGCACACAATCGCGACCTACTGCCGCTACTGGGCCCCGGCGGTGCCGGCCCTCCTAACCCTGGCCGCCGAGTCGCTTCCCAATCGAGCGGCCAGCTGACTTCAACACGACAAATCGAGCCTCGAACCGTCGACTCCCCCGCACCGTTCAACCGGGGCTAGCGTGCCGCATGACCAGGCGCGTCCGCAACGACGTCGTTCTTGCAGGCACTGGCGCCGCGACTACTGCGGAGCCTCAGAGTCCCGACACTCTCGGAAGTACCGTGTATCAGATACGCTATCTGATATAGACAACCTCGGACGAGAGTCTTATCGTTCGCGTCCATGGAACTGGTGAAGGAATCGCAACTTCGCGACATCATCGAGCAGGTCACGCCCCTGGTGGAGAGCAACCCGGCACCCGCCGTCAGACAGCCACCTACCGATCCACGCGAGCGGGACGCGTGGTTCGCCGAGGTTGCAAAGCTGCGGACGACGCAGCAGGCCCGGACGGCGGAGATGATCCGGGCCGCAACGGCCGGGGCGCCGGCCGTCGACGGGGTCGACGCGACCGAGGTCCGCATCCCGGTAGCGGGAACCTGCGGCTGGGCCGGCTGCGCCGAGTGTACCGCCGGGTCCATCAGCGCGACCGTGTACCGGCCGGTCGGCGCGAGCGACATGCCGGTCTACCTGCACTTCCACGGTGGCGGGTTCTGGATCGGCGGCGGCGAAGTGCTGCAGGTCACCGGCGCGGTGCACGCCACCCGCGCCCGGGAACTCGGCGTCGTAGTCGTCGACGTCGACTATCGGATGGCACCGGAACACAAGTTCCCCATCCCCGTGGAGGACTGCTACACGGCGGTGGCCTGGGCCGTGTCCCACGCGGCTGACCTCGGCGTCGATCCCAGCCGGATCGCAGTGGGCGGCGGCAGCGCCGGCGCCACCCTGGTGGCGGCGGTCGCGCTGATGAGCCGAGACCGGGGTGGGCCAATACTCGCCGGGCAGGTACTCAACATCCCGGCCATTGACAGCGGCTGCAGCACCGAGTCGATGCGCCTGTTCGGCGAGGGCTACGTCATGACCCGCCGGCATGCCTTCGAAATGTGGGAGATGTACCTGACCACACCAGCCGACGCGCACGACCCGTACGCCTCGCCCGTCCACGCGTCCACCCTCCGTGGACTACCCCCGACCCTCGTCGTCCTCGGCGACTACGACGTCCTCCGGGACGAAGGCAACGCCTACGCCCGTCGCCTGGTCGACGAGGGAGTCACAGTGACGATGCGCCGCTTCCCCCAGGCCCACGGTGCGGCACTGCCCGAGGTCGGTCCGGCGACCGAACGCCTCATCGACGCGTTCCTCCGCACGTACCTGCTCCCGTAGACAGGTCATTCCGGGCGCCGTGGACGCCCTCTCCGACGGGGTCAGGTGGGGGCAGGTCGGCGCGCCCGAGACTTCGGGTGAATCACGCACCGAGCGCAGTTCTGGGCCGGATCGGAAGCGGTGCCGAAGCAAAGACGATGGCTTCCCGAAAGGCTCGTGAGATGACGCAATTTGACGCCATGAAGGTCACAGCAGGTCAGCGCCGGTGGCAACGGCTCGTCGCCACCGATGAACGCACAGAACCTCTCCCGATCAACATCACTCCGCCGCGGCGGACTCATCCCGTCGGCGTCTAACACCACGTGGATTGCCCAACTCGACCAATCAAGTATGAAACACTCATTGTCCCTAAGCGGTGATCTCCGGCGGCATGGGCACCGCGTCGTCGGTGCGCACAGCCGGCCGCAAGAGGAGAACACACACGATGGAGAGCAAGGCAACTGGGGCGATCGCGAGGAACGCCTCGCCGAATGCCGTCCCATAGGCACTGCTGTAGAGCTCACGAACCGGTGTACTCAGCGTCTCGAGGATCGGGATCCGGCCCGGCTCAGGCAACGGACCGGTTTCCTGGCCTGGGCCAGACAACCCGTCAGCGACCACCGTCGCAGTCCTCGCCGACAAGACAGCGCCCATAACACACACGCCGACCGCTCCACCGAACGACCGTGCGAAGTTCGCCATCGAAGTCCCCGCACCCAGGTCGCTCAACTCGACGTTGTTCTGCACCGCGACGACCAGATTCTGCGTCGTCAGACCAAGGCCCAGCCCCAGCACGCCGAGGTAGACCCCCACCGCTACCAAATGGGTATGGACGTCCACCGTCCCGAGGAGCCCCGACCCCAGCGCGACGGCTCCCGTGCCCGACACGAGCCACACCCGCCAGTACCGCCCGTTGATCTTCCTTCCCGACACGACGCTCGCCAGAGCCAGCGAGCCGACGGTCGTCATCGTCATCAAACCCGCGGCCTGGGGGCTCATACCGCGGGCGAGCTGGAAGTACTGGGCCGGATAGAGCGTCGCCGCGAAGGCGACAGTTGCCAGAAGGCCCGAGGCGAGCGTGGACATGAGGACGTTGCGGTTCCGGAAGAGGCGAAGGGGAAGGACCGGTTCCGGGTGTCGGAGCTCGACGACCACCGCGACGACACCGACCACGAGGCCCCCGCCAAGCATCCCGACCGTGCTCACGGAGAGCCATGCAAACTGCTGCCCGACCAGGCTCGTCCAGACGAGGAGAAGACCAACCGAGGTGACGACCAGTGCTGATCCGGCGAGGTCGATGCGGACCGGACTGCGGCCCCGCGGCAGGCGAAGGGTCAATTGCAGGAGGACCATCGCGACAACCGCGATCGGCAGGCTGGCGAAGAAGCATCCACGCCATCCGAGGGGCGAGTCCACGATCACACCCCCGATGAGGGGGCCAGCGAGGGTAGCGACTGCGTAGACAGCCCCGAGATACCCGGAGAACCTCGCGCGTTCCTTCGGCGTCCCGACCCAGCCCACGATCACCAGACTGAGCGCCGACAGACCACCCGCCCCGATGCCCTGGACGGCTCGGGCTACCAGCAGGACAGTCATGGAGTGCGAGAACGCCCCCACCAACGACCCGGCGCAGTACAGCAGCATCGCCACCTGGACGAGCAGGAGCTTGTCGAACAGATCGGCGAGCTTCCCCCAGATCGGTGTCGTGGCCGTCAGGGCGAGGAGGGTAGCGACGACGACCCAGGAGTAGCCCGTCTGGCTCCCTCCAAGGTCGCCGATGATGCGCGGGAGCGCATTGGCCACGATCGTGCTCGACAACATCGAGACGAACAGTGCGAGCATGAGACCCGTCAAGGCCACCCTCAGGCGGCCCGCGGACATGCGGTGAAGCGGGCCATCCATCGTCAGTTCGGTGGAACCGGATCCGACGGCCATCTTCACCCCGGGTTCCTCGTATGGGCGGCATTGGCAGTCGTCACATCTGACATTTCATGTGCAATCTGCTTGCGCGCTGATCAAGTCATGAGCCACTGCAATTCCTCACCGACGGACTCAACGCAGTGCACGCATCGGCGCACGAGTTGGTGTACGAGTTGGTGTACGTCGGGGCGAACGGTCGGAGTGGCTGAACCGAGCGGCGTACCTCAAAAGGAATCCATAGTAATACCGACCCTGCCGCAGTATACGATATCTAGCGTACTACTGCGCGTCAACCTCAACCTGACTCGGCCTGTGGAACCGCCGTCATGGCATCGACCGCACGGCTACTCCGCGTCACGTGCCCGAGCGACAGCGTGGGCCTTCAGCGCTACTGCCCACCCCAGCGGTTGCGGTAGATCACCTCGGCGGTGGGCTTGCGGGTGAGCGGACCGTACCGGCCCTCCGGGAAGCCGACCGGCACCGTCGCTCCGATGCCGACGCTGGCAGGGATGCCGAAGTGCTCCCGCACCGCAGGCTCGTTCTCCAGGTGGTTCGTCGTCATTGCGGCCCCGAGCCCGAGTCCCCGGGCGGCCAGCAGCAGGTTCTGGGTGGCCGCGTACACCGTGGACCACATGAACCTCGGGTCGGGCCGCTCCTTATTGGGGAAGGCGTTCTCCACCGTGGTCAGCACGAACGCCGGGATCCGGTCGAACTCCAGGATGAACCGTCGGTACATCCGCGCGTTGCGCGCGGCCTGGGAGTCGTCGTCCGGGTGGACCGTGGCGAGGCGCGGTCCCACCGCCTCGGCCAGCATGTCCCGGAACCAGCGCCGGTCCTCGGGATCGGTGACGACGATGAACCGCCACAGCTGGGTATTCCCCGCACTCGGCGCACGAGTGGCGTAGTGCACAAGCTTCTCCAACAGCTCGTCCGGCACCGGATCGGGCTTGAACCGGCGCAACGAGCGGCAGGTCTCCATCGCCTCGAAGAGATCGACGCTCGGACCTCCGAGTTGATCGCTCACAGGAAGCTCCCGGTCCCCTCGGCGAGCTGCAACTTCAGGACCGCCCGGGTCACGTCGGCGACCTCGCGATCAAGGCCTTCGGCGAGCCTGCGGGCCCGCTCGACCAGCGGGACGTTACCGTCGGACAGCTCGCCCTTGCGCAGATGGAGGGTGTCCTCGAGCCCGGCCCGGCAGTTGCCGCCCAGCGCTAGGCCGATCGAGGTCAGCTCCAGGTTGGCACGCCCGATGGCGATCACCTGCCACACCGCGTCGGCCGGCAGCCGGCGAACCATCATCATCAGGTTGTCCGGCGTCGCGGCCATCCCGCCGCGCACCCCCAGCACGATGCTGAACTGCAGTGGTTCGGCAAGCAGCCCCTCGTCGCGCAGACGCAGGCAGGCGTCCAGATGACCGGTGTCGTAGATCTCCAGCTCCGGCTTCACGCCCAGCTCCTGCATCCGCGCCGCCAGCCGGCGGACCCCGGCCGGCGGGTTGAGGAACTCCCCAGCCCCGAAGCTCATGCTGCATGGGTTCAGGGTCGCCATCGCCGGGCGCAGCTCAACCAGCTTCTCGCGCTCCTCGAACGGCACGGACAGCCCCACACCGGTGGAGAGCTGCACGAGGATGGGACAGCGCTCGGCGATCAGGTCGATCGTGCGGCGCGCGATGTCGAGATCGGCCGTGGGGCGGTCCCGCTCGTCGCGCAGGTGCAGGTGAGCCACGGCCGCCCCGGCCTGGTACGCGGCCGCGACCTGGTCGGCGATCTCCACGGGCTGGGTCGGCAAAGCCGGGTTGTCCGCCTTGGTGGCGATCGGCCCGGTCGGCGCAACAGTGATGATCACACTCACGTAGGGGCTCCTGTCGACGAGCGGGTCGACCACCTAGGCAGCCGAACATATCTCGCGTACCATATATTAAAATCCCCGCTGCCGCGACCACCTCGCCCCGCGGCCGGGCCCCGTCTGTTGTCCCCCGAGCAGGGAGCCGCCTCCGTGGTCGATCCAGTCACCGTGTCCGTCGTCACCCATCGCTTCGAAGCGATCGTCGAGGAGATGGGCGAGGCGATGCTGCGCACTGCCTACTCGCAGATCCTCAACTCCAGCCGGGACTTCTCCACCGCGATCCTGGACCGGGACGCCCGGCTGATCGCCCAGGCTGAGCACGTGCCGATCCACGTCGGCTCTCTGCCGTGGGCGGTGCGTGCGGTCATCGATCAGTTCGGCGACCGCATCCGTCCCGGCGACGTCTTCCTGCTCAACGACCCGTACCACGGCGGGAACCACTTGCCCGACCTCACCGCCTTCGTGCCGATCTTCCACGGCGGCACACTGCTGTTCTGGGCGATCAACCGCGCACACCAGAGCGACATCGGCGGCTCGACGCACGGTGCCTACAACCCCGCGGCCACCGAGATCTGGCAGGAGGGCATCCGGATCACCCCGCTCAAGCTGCACGACGCCGGCGAGATCCGCGACGACGTCATCACCATGATCGCCACCAACGTCCGCCACCAGGACGAGTTCCTCGGCGACCTGCGCGCAATGGTCGGCTCCGCCCACATCGGGGAGCGTCGCGTGCTGGCGCTGCTCGACGAGTACGGCGCCGACGTCGTCCGGGAGTCGATCGAGACGATCCTCGACAGCGCCGAACATGAGACCCGCGCGTGCATCGCAACCTGGCTCGACGGCACATACACCGGCGAATCGGTGCTCGACGACGACGGCCACGGCGCCGAGGACATCCACGTCCGGGCCACCGTCACCGTCGCAGGCGACTCGCTCACGGTGGACCTGACCGACTCGCATCCGCAAGTGACCGGCTTCGTCAACTCGTCCTACCCGAACATGATGTCGGCGGTCTACATGGCGCTGACGTTCCTCGTCGACCCCCGTACTCCCAAGAACTCCGGCACGTTCCGGGCGGTCGAGGTGATCGCCAAGGAGGGCACGGTGGTGTGGGCGAAGGCGCCGGCGCCGGTCACCCTCGCCACGAACCACTGCGCCCAGGAGATCGCCGAGTCGGTCATCAAGGCAATGTCACAAGCCTGCCCGGACCGAGTCATCGCAGGCTGGGGCAAGCGCTTCCGGATCGCGATCAAGGGCGTGGACCCCCGCACCGACCGGCAGTTCATCTGGCACCTGTTCCACGCCCGACCGGGCGCCGGGGCCTCCCCCATCGGCGACGGCTGGGAGACCGCGGGCGAGGGCCAGGCCATGGGCAGCTCCAAGTTCGGCTCAATCGAGGTCGCCGAGACACGCTTCCCGCTGTTCTTCGAACAGCACGAGTTCCGGCCGGACTCCTTCGGGGACGGCGAGTTTCGTGGCGGCGCAGGCTCGGTGCTGAGGCTGGTCATGGAGACCGCCGAGCCAGCCGTGGCCAACACCGCCGGCGAGGGCGTGCGGCACCCCTCGTACGGGATGCTCGGCGGCTGCGACGGGCTGCCCCACCGCTACCGACTGCTCAGCAAGGGCACCGAACGGTTTCTCAAGACGAAGGAGATCGACGTGCCGGTGTTGCCCGGCGACGTGTTCCTCGTCGAGTCCGCAGGGGGCGGCGGGTTCGGGCCACCGGAACAGCGGTCCCCCGAGGCCCGCACTGACGACCTCCGCAACGGCTTCGTGTCCGCCCTCACCACCGATACCTCTCGGGAGAGCTGAGCATGTTTCGCATCGGGATCGACATCGGCGGCACCTTCACCGACGTCGCCGCGGTCGACGAGAACGGGCGCGTGGTCATCGCCAAGTCGTCGTCAACCCCCACCGATCCGTCGGAAGGGCTGCTTGAAGGGCTGCGCGTCCTCGCGGGTGAGCTGGGGCTGGACCGCACCGAACTGCTCGCACGCACCGAACGGATCGTGCACGGGACCACGGTGGCCACCAACGCGCTGCTGGAGGGCAAGGGCGCCAAGGTCGCACTGCTCACCACGGACGGGCACCGCGATGTGATCGAGATGCGCGAAGGCATGAAGGAGGACCGCTACAACGTGCGCATGGCCCCGCCGGTCCCGCTGGTCCCCCGGCACCGACGGATCGGGGTCAAGGAGCGCATCAGGGCTGATGGCACCGTGGCCACCGCGCTGACAGCCGAGTCGCTGAAGGAGGCCGTCGAGCAGGTGGCCGCTCTGGGCGTCGAGGCCGTCGCCGTCTGCTACCTGCACTCCTACCGCAGCGCCGAGCACGAGGCGGTCACCGGCGAGGCACTGGCCGCCGCCCTCCCCGACACCTACGTCTCGCTGTCGTCGGAGGTGCTGCCCCAGATCAAGGAGTACGAGCGGGTCTGGACGACCGTCGTCAACGCCTACGTCGGGCCCGTCCTGTCCTCCTACCTGTCCCGGCTCAGCGCCAAGCTGCGCGACGCCGGGTACAGCGGCGAGGTCATGATCATGCACTCGCACGGCGGCGTGGCCACGATCGCAGAGTCCAGCAGGCTCGCTGCCGGTGCGGTGCTCTCCGGTCCGGCGGGCGGCATCGCGGCGGCGACGCACATCGCGCGGCTGATCGGCGAGGGCGACCTGATCACCTTCGACATGGGCGGCACGAGCACCGACATCGCGCTGCTGCAGGGTGGCGAGGCGCAGCTCACCGGTGAGAAGCAGGTGGGGATCGCGAAGGTATCGCTGCCGACGCTGGACATCCATACACTCGGCGCGGGCGGGGGATCGATGGCCCACGTCGCCGGCGCGATCCTGCACGTCGGGCCGGAGAGCGCGGGTGCAGCCCCCGGCCCGGCCTGCTACGGCCGCGGCGGCACCACCGCCACCGTGACCGACGCGAACGTCGTCCTCGGCCGTCTCGGTGCTGAGCGCTTCCTCGGCGGGCGGATGGCGCTCGACGCGACCGCCGCCGCCGCCGCGCTCGAGCGGCTGGGCGCAGAGCTCAGCCTCAGTGCGGTCAGCGCCGCCGAAGGCGTGACCAAGGTGGTCAACACGACAATGGCGGAGGGCATTCGGATCGTGTCCGTGCGGCGCGGGGTCGATCCCCGCCGCTTCGCGCTCGTCTCCTTCGGCGGGGCGGCGGGTCTGCACGTCACCGAGGTGGCCCGGCTGCTCGAGATCCGGCGGGTCGTCGTTCCGAACGTCGCCTCGGTTCTCTCCGCCTGGGGGATGCTGGCCTCAGACCTCCGGCACGAACTGGTGCGCTCGCACGTGGGCGAGGCGTCGACGATGTCGGCAGCGGGCCTGCGCGATGTCCTGCGGCGGATGGAGGACGAGGGACGCGGCCGGCTGGAGGGCTTCCCGGGCACGGTCGAGGTGCGGCGCGCGCTCGACATGCGCTACGGCGAGCAGATCTTCGAGATCACCGTGCCCGTCGACGGCGTCGACCTCCACGCAGACGACCTGGTCGAGCAGGTGGTGGCCCGCTTCCACGAGCGGCACGAGGAGCTCTACTCCTACCACGCAGCGGGCCAGGAGGTCGTCATCGTCAACGCGCGGACGACGGTGATCGGCAAGCTGCCCGAGCTGCAGGCGGCCCCGCTGCAGCCCTCGACCGTCGAGGTTGCCGAGCCGCGCAGCCGACAGGTGCACCTGGACGGCTGGGTCGACGTTCCCGTCCACGCGCTGGACGTGTTGCCGCCGGGCAGCCGCATCCCGGGCCCGGCGCTGTTCGAGTCGCCGACCACCACTGTGTTGATCCGCTCCGGAGAGGCGGCGACGGTGACGCCGCACGGCTGGCTGGACATCGACGTCCCGCTCCGCGCCGGGGTGGAGCGGTGAGCGCCGGGATCGAGGCGGCGCTCCGGGCGGCCGAGGAGCGCTACGCCGAGGCAAACCCGCGCAGCGCGGAGCGGATCAGCACTGCGGCCGGGTCGATGCCCGGCGGGAATACGCGCACGGGGCTGCATTACAGTCCGTTCCCGGTCACCTTCGTCGGCGGGCAGGGCCAGCACCTGACCGACCTCGACGGACATGTCTACACAGACCTGCTCGGGGAGTACTCCGCAGGCCTCTACGGGCACTCCCACCCGGCGATCATCGGGGCGGCCCGCAAGGCCCTCGACGAGGGAATGGCGTTCGGCGGCCCCAACACGTATGACGTCGAGTTCGCCGACCTGCTCAGCGCCCGTTTCCCCTCCGTGGACCTGCTGCGCTTCACCAACTCGGGCACCGAGGCGAACCTGATGGCGATCGCGACCGCGCGAGAGGTCACCGGACGCGGGAGCGTACTGGTGTTCCAAGGCGGCTACCACGGCAGCGTGCTCAGCTTCCGTGGAGCCGCTCCCCTGAATGTGCCATACCCCCTTGTCGTCGGATCCTTCAACGACGTCGCCGGCACGGTCGCGCTGCTGGAGCAACACGGCGCGGACCTCGCCGCAGTGGTGGTCGAGCCGGTGATCGGCGGTGGTGGTGTCATCCCCGGCACCCCGGAGTTCCTGCACGCCCTGCGGGACACGACCAGCCGGCTGGGGATCCTGCTGGTGTTCGACGAGGTGATGACCTCGCGCTTGGGCCCGTCCGGGATACAGGGCCGGACCGGCATCACACCGGAGCTGACCACCTTCGGCAAGTACCTCGGGGGCGGGTTCACCTTCGGCGCGTTCGGCGGTGCCCGGGGGATCATGGAGCGGTACGACCCGGGCCACCCCACGACGCTCGGACACCCCGGGACGTTCAACAACAACACCATCACCATGGCCGCCGGGGCAGCGGGCCTGCGCGAGGTCTTCACGCCCGAGGAGGCGGTCGCCCTCAACGAGCGCGGGGACGGGCTGCGCGACGCGCTCAACGACGTCTTCGCCGACGTCGGGGTGGCGATGCAGGCGACCGGTCTGGGTTCGCTGGTAGGAATCCACTTCCAGCGCGGCCCTATCGAGCGCCCCGAGCAGGTGCGACCGGCCGACGACGAGCGGGCGCTGCTGCATCTGGAGCTCATCGCGCGGGGGTACTACATCGCGCGCCGCGGCTACCTCGCGCTCTCCATCGCCCTCACCCCCGCGGACCTTCGGGGGTTCGTCGCCGCGGTACGGGACGTGGTGGCCGAGCACGCAGCGCTGCTGCGTGACTGACGCCGATGGCCCCTCCTGACCGGGAGGGGCCATCGTGGCTCTCACTCAGACCCGCGCGGCTGCGTCCCAGTCGAAAGTGAGGTCCTTGTCGAAGCCCAGCTGGAAGAGCTTGATGGCGTTGCCTCGAATTATCTTGTAGGTCGTCTCCGCATCGACGCCGTCGAACTGTTCGGCAAGGTGCTCGTAGGTCTTCGGGAACGGCCCGTCGGCGTGCGGGAAGTCGACCTCGAAGGTGAGGTTGTCGATCCCGATCTTGCGGGCGTTCTCGATGGCGTGGCGGTCGGCGAAGATGCAGCCGTAGACGTTGCGCCGGATGTAGGCCGACGGCAGCTCCGGCATCGGCTCCTCGCCGTGGCCCCACGTGTGGTGCAGGTAGGCGTGGTCCATCCGCTCCATCGCGTAGGGCAACCAGCCCGCCTGGCCCTCGGAGTAGGCGAGCTTCAGGTTCGGGAACCGCACCAGGACACCGGAGAACACGAAGTCCGCGATGGACACGTAGGAGTTCGTGAACTGCACCGTGGTGGTGACGACGTCGGGGGCGCCGGGCGGCAGCGGCATCATCTTCGACGACGAGCCAATGTGCATGCACACGACTGTGCCGGTCTCCTCGCAGGCGGCGAAGAAGGGGTCCCAGTTCTTGTCATGGATGCTGGGGTAACCGAGGTGGCCGACGATCTCGCTGAATGCCACGGCGCGCACACCGCGGGCGGCGTTGCGGCGCACCTCGGCGGCGGCGAGCGCCGGGTCCCACAGCGGGACGACCGGCAACGGGATGAGCCGGCCTCCGGAGTCGCCCGCCCACTCCTCGACCATGAAGTCGTTGTAGGCCCGCACGCAGGCGAGCCCGAAGTCGCGGTCGTCCGTGGTCTGCTCGCTCAGCGCCTGGCCACAGAAGCGCGGGAAGGTCGGGAACGCCAACGAGGCGTCGACGTGCTGGCTCTGCATCACCTTGACCCGAGCCTGGGGGTCGTAGCAGGCGGGGTCCATCTCGTCGTAGGTCACGGTCTCGTTGCCCCGCATCTCCGCCGTCGTCTCGACGTCTTTCAGCACGAGGATGGGGCGACGCAGTACATAGGCGGAGTCACCGAAGAACCAGACGTCGCCCGGGGCCCCGTCCGGGTCCTCGACCAGGCCGTTGAACAGCGTCGACGCCTTGCTGATCAGGCGCCGCTCCACACGCGGGGCGCGGTCCTGATACTTCTGCGGCAACCAGCGCCGGAAGAGATCGGGGGGTTCGATGATGTGGTCGTCCACACTGATGATGCGGGGCAGTAGGGAGTCCGTCATGGCTTCCTCTCACATTTGATATCTCGTATATTCTAACCCTCCATTGAGCATCCTGGAACACCTTGCTCGACCTCGTCCACACCGCGATCTCCTCACGATGCGTCGATTTCCCAGGCAGACAGGCTCTCCGACGCCAAGAAAGGCGGTGACATCCGATATACTGAGTGCTCGATCATCGAGCCGTCGAGGTGCGTCCATGCCGTCTTCCGCCCAGCAGGTGCCCCCGGCACCCGCCGTCCTGGAGCCGCTGCCCGCCCGCTCCGACACCCTCACCAGCCTGGTGTTCATCGCCATCCGAGACCGGATCGTCGACGCCTCCCTGCCACCGGGCAGCCGCGTCGGCGAAGCGATGCTGGCCGCACAGTTACAGGTCAGCAAGACGCCGGTCCGAGAGGCGCTGCTCAGGCTGCGACACATCGGGCTTGTCGAACCGGGGCGAACCGGGCTCCGCGTGGTCGCCCCTTCGGCCGCCACCATCCGGGCAGCCTTCGAGCTGCGGTCGGTACTGGAGAGCGCCTCGGGCCGGTACGCCGCGAGCCGCCGGACGGACCGGGAGGCGAGCCGGATCCGCCGCCTCGCCGACGAGTCGCTTGACGCCGCCCTGGCCGGCAGTGTCGCCGAGTTCCTCGAGCTCGACCGAGCTTTCCATCTGGCGATCGCCGGAGCCGCCGGCAATCCCGCACTCTGCCGGGCCGTGGGGGACTCCGTGGTCCTGACCCTGGCCCTGCGCCAGCGCGACGTCCGGGTGGACCGAGACCTCGTCCCGGACGGCCGGGAGCACGTCGAGATCGCCACCCACGTCGTTCGCGGCGCCGCGAACGCCGCCGCCGGGAAGCTGGAGGACCATCTCTGCCGGATCGGACAGCTGGTGCTGGCCGCCTTCCCTGGCCGACCCGAAACCGGTCCGTGAGCACCGTCAGGATGAAACGGGCCCAAGATCGATGTCGAGCATCTCCAGCATGATGCGGTGGATGTGATCGGCGATCCGGGTCGCGGCCAGCTCCGGACTCCCCGCCCGGATGACCTCGGCGATGCCGATGTGCTCGCGGGCGTCCGGCACGAAGTCGCGCCGCGCGGTGACGTCCCGGCGCCGCAGGGCCCGGGTCAGGATGATCGAGTTCTCGACCGCCTCCCGCAGAACACCGTTGCGCGCGGCGTCGGCGATCGCAAGATGAAACTCCTGGTCACAGCGCAGGAAGTTCGCGTCGTCGTGCCCCTCCGCCGCTTCCTGGGACCGGCTGGCGAGCTCGAGGATCCGCTCTTGCTGTTCCGGGGTGGAGCGGTTCGCCGCGTGGCGGCCTGCCATCGCCTCGATCCCCGCCCGGAACTCGAAGGCGTCCCGGATGCCCGCGATCGACGGCTGGATCACCTGCAGTCCCCGTCCGCCGGGCTCGACAAGGCCGATGTGCCGCAGCCTGAGCAGCGCCTCCCGGACCGGGGTCTTGCTGACCTGCAGCTGAGCCGCGAGCGATGCCTCGCTCACGGAGCTGCCGGGCGGGAGCGATGAGTCGACGATCTTGTCCCGAATGGCTGCGAAGACGAGCGCCGTCAGGTTGTCCGGCCGCGTCACGGGGGGCGCGAAGCGCGGCGCCTCCGGGTTCGCCTCGGCGTACGACATTCCGGAAGGGTACGGGGTCGGCCGCATCAACCGGGCGGCCCGCCGCCGGGGACCTCCTCCCTCTCGCCTAATCTCCATATCTGGCGTATCATATATCAATGAGCCGGAATGGCGAGGAGACCACGTGAGCACCACGGCGGAGAGCGGCGACCCGACGGCACCGTCCGGCTTCCTCGGGGGAGTCCGGGTCCTCGAGATCGGTGACGAGCTGGGCGAGTACTGCGGCAAGGTGCTCGCCGGGCTCGGGGCGGACGTCGTCCGCGTAGAACCGCCGGGCGGTGAGATCACCCGGACCTACGGGCCGTTCCACCACGACGAGCCCCACCCCGACCGCAGCCTGTACTTCTGGCACCACAACCTCGGGAAGCGCTCGGTCGTGCTCGACCTCGACGGCGCGGCCGGCCAGGAGACCTTCCGCCGGCTCGCGTCCACGGCCGACGTCCTGCTGGACAGCCGCCCGCGCACGTACCTCACCGACCACGGTCTGGATCCCGCGCAGCTGCGCCTGGTCAACCCCGGCTTGGTGCATGCCCGGATCAGCCCCTTCGGCGACACCGGCCCCTGGGCGGACCGCACGGCCAACGATCTGGTCCACCTCGCGCTGGGCGGGGTCATGATGAACTGCGGCTACGACCCCGAGCCCTCAGGCTTCTACGAGACTCCGCCGATCGCCCCGCAGATGTGGCAGTCCTATTACATCGCGGGCGAGATGACCGCGATCTCGGTCATCACCGCGCTCATCCACCGGCTGGGGACGGGGCAGGGCCAGGCCCTGTCCACCAGCGTGCACCAGGCGGTCAGCCAGAACACCGAGACGGACCTGCCGGACTGGGTCTTCCTCGGGCAGACCCACCGCCGGCTGACCTGCCGGCACTCCACCACCTCGGCCCGCTCCCCCGCGCTCTCGATCACCAAGGACGGCCGCTACCTGCTCCCCTACCGCACCTACGTGCGCTCCCAGGGCGACGAGTGGGACTCGACCGTGGCGCTGCTGCAGCGCTACGGGTGCGAGGGCGACCTGCTCGACGAGCGCTACCAGGGCAGCGGCCGGGAGACGGCGGACGCCCGGATGAAGCTCGCCGCCCAGGTCGACACCATGGTGGGCAGCCTGCTCTACGAGCGCGACGTGTGGCGGGACGCCCAGGAGCTGGGTCTGCCGTGGACGCCGATCCGCAAGCCCGAGGAGAACGCGCTCGACGACCACTGGCACATCCGCGGGGCCTTCACCGAGGTGTTCCATCCCGAGCTCGGCCAGACGTTCCTCTACTCCGGTGGCAAGTGGGTCACCGAGGGGATGGCGTGGCGCAGCGGCCCGCGCCCGCCGCTCGTCGGCGAGCACACCGCCGAGGTGCTGGAGGAGTGGACCGCGCCGCCGCCCCGCCGCGGGCCGGTGCACATCTGCGACCGGCGCCGTGGCGCGGCGGTGGCCGGGCCCAGCGGGAAGCCGTTCGCGCTGGCCGGGCTGCGCGTGGTCGACCTCAGCTGGATGCTCGCGAGCGCCGGCGCCGGGCGGTTCCTCGCCGCGATGGGCGCCGACGTCATCAAGGTCGAGCACATCAGCCGGCCGGACCGGATGCGCTTCAGCCCGCTCGGGGCCGTCCCGGCGGGCGGCCGCGCCGAGCGTGACGCGGCCACCGGTCCCCTGCCGACCCCGGAGTTCAGTGGGATCGAGGCGAACCCGAACCGCGGCGGCTCCTTCATGGAGATCAACGCCGGCAAGCTCGGCATCTCGCTGAACCTCAAGCACCCCCGCGGCCGGGAGCTGCTCGAGGACCTCATCCGCGATGCGGACATGGTCGTCGAGGGCTTCTCCCCGGGCACGATGGTCCGCATGGGCCTCGGGTACGAGCGGCTCAAGAAGCTCAACCCGTCGATCATCTACGTGCAGCAGAGCGGGCTGGGCGAGCTCGGCACCTACGGCCGCGCGCGGACCTTCGGCCCGAGCGCGCAGGCGATCTCGGGCATCAGCGAGATGTCCGGGCTGCCCGAACCCTACCCGCCCGCCGGGATCGGCTACTCGTACCTCGACTGGTTCGGCGCCTACAACATGGCGACGGCGATGCTGGCCGCGCTCCACCGCCGCGACGTGACCGGCGAGGGCTGCCACATCGACGCCTCACAAGGTGAGACCGGCCTCTACCTCACTGGCACCGCCGTCCTCGACTGGTCGGTGAACGGGCGGCAGTGGTCGCGCTACGGCAACCGGTCGCCGTACAAGCCCGCCGCCCCCCACGGCGCCTACCGGGTCACCGGGGACGACCGCTGGATCGCCCTCGGCACCCACACCGAGCAGCAGTGGGAGGCACTGGTCGACGTACTGGGCCACCCCTCGTGGGCGGCCGACGCCCGATTCGCGACCCTCGCGGACCGGCTCGCCCACCAGGACGACCTCGACTCGCAGCTCGGCACGACAACATCCACCTGGGACGGAGACGCGCTGATGATCGCGCTGCAGGACCGCGGCGTGCCCGCGGGGGTCTGCCAGACCGCGCAGGACCGAGTGGAGCACGATCCGCAGCTGGCGCACCTGGGCTGGCTGGTCGAGCTCGAGCAGAGCGAGATCGGCCGGTGGCCGGTCAAGGAGCTCCCGACCACCTTCTCGGAGACCCCGGCCTACATCGGCGGACGCTACGACCGGTCGGGGCCGAGCTACGGGGAGGACACCGAGCAGGTGCTCGGCTCGGTCCTCGGCCTCACCTCGTCCGAGATCGACAAGCTCCGGGAGATCGGGGCCCTCTGACCGTGCTGTTCGACCTGGGTGCCCCCGGTCCGGCCAGCACGCCTGGGTCGCCGGCAGGTCGACGAGAACGCGGGGACTCCCATTTCATACTCGGAGACGATCGAGGATCACAGAATGACCATGCGCAGCACGACGCAGTCCGCCCGGCAGCTCTCGGCGACCGCGTGAGCACCGCGGAGTCCTACGTCGTCGTCGGGGCCAGCGCCGCCGGGGTCTCGGCCGCGTTCGCGATCCGCGGTGCCGGCGCGACCGGCCCGGTGACGATCGTCGACGCCGACCCGAACCTGCCCTACGAGCGCCCCCCGCTCTCCAAGTCCGTGCTCGGTGGCGCGTCGCCCCTGCGCCCCATCCGCCCGGCGGCCGACTACGCGAACACCGGCATCGAGCTGCTGCTCGGGAGCCCGGTCGCCGCGGTCAACCCCGGGCCGGGAACCGTCGGGCTGGCCGACGGGTCGACGCTGAAGGCCGATCGCGTGGTGCTGACGACGGGCGTGCGCGCCCGCCGGCTGACCGTGCCCGGCGCCGACCTGGGGAACATCCTCGTGCTGCGGGACGCGGCCGACGCGGCGGCGCTCGCGACCCGGCTGGCGGCGGGCGGCCCGCTGGTCGTCGTGGGGGGCGGCTTCATCGGGCTCGAGCTCGCCGCCGTGGCCCTCGAGCAGGGCATCCGGCCCACGGTCGTCGAGCTCGCACCGCTGCCGCTGCTCGGGGTCCTCGGCGAACCCATCGCCGAGCTCGTCCGCCGGCGCCATCACGAACGGGGCGTGGAGCTGGTCCTGGGCACCACGGTGGAGCGTTTCGTCGGCCGGGGCGCTGTGGAGGAGGTCGTCCTCGCCGACGGGCGGCGGCGGCCGGCCGCCACGGTCGTCGTCGGCGTCGGGGTGGAGCCGCGCGACGAGCTGGCGGTGGCGGCCGGGCTGGGGACCGACCGCGCCGGGATCGTCGTCGACCGCCACGGCACGACGAGCGACCCGCGGGTCTGGGCGGCGGGCGACGTCGCGAGCCAGCCCCATCCCGCCCTTCCCGAACGCGGCCGGATCGAGCACTGGGACGCCGCCCTGCGCCACGGCGAGGCCGTGGGGGCCAGCGCGGCGGGCGTCCCGACGACCTGGTCGGACCCGCCGTACGCCTGGTCCGACCAGTTCGGGACGACCTACCAGATGCTGGGCCGGCGGCACCCGGGCGACACCATCGTCCTGCGGGAGGACTCCGGCCCGGAGCGCCTCCTCGCGTTCTGGCTGCGCGAGGGACGGCTCGTGGCCGCGCTGGGGCTCGACGCGGGCCGGGAGATCGGCGCGCTGCGCAGGCTCATCGGGTCCGCCCCCGCGGTACCGGCCCACCTCCTGGCCGATCCCGCCACCGACCTGCGCCGGGTCGCCAAGGAGTGGCGGGCCGCCGGCTGAGCGGCGCCGCCGCGGCGCGGTCAGCCGTGGGTCAGGAAGTCGTCGACGAGCCGGTTGAACTCGGCCGGGTGCTCGAGCTGCGCCCAGTGGCCGCACCGGTTGAGCAGGACCAGCCGGGAGTCCGGGACCATGGCGAGCGCGCGCAGGCTCAGCTCGTAGTGCACCGTGCGGTCGTCCCGGCCGTGAACGAGCACGACCAACTGGTCCGTGGCGAAGGCCGGGTCGAAGCACATCACGGTGACGAGCCGGCGGAAGTTGTCCTCGGTCGGGTCCTCGTCGGCGTCCACGAGGGCACGGAAGCCCTCGGAGATCCCGGCCGGGCTCAGCACGCTCACCCCCCAGCCCCCGGAGCCCATCGTCACGACGTGCGAGACCCGCTCGGGGTGCAGCCCCGCCATCGCGAGCGCGATCCCGCCGCCCATCGAGTTGCCGACGATCGCCGCGCGCTCGATGTCGAGCGCGTCCATCAGCTGGAGGACGGCCGCGTTCTGGTCACGCCCGGTCTCCACGGACTGCGGGCTCGACTCCCCCCACCCGGGGCATGGTCACCGCGATGCACCGGTAACGCGCCGAGAGTGCGGCGACGTTGGGCGCGAAGTTCGACCAGCCGGAGGCACCCGGCCCCGAGCCGTGGATGAGCAGGACCGGATGGCCCTCCCCGGCCTCGTTGACCTGGATCCGGTAGTCCGGCGTCTCGACGATGCGGTGGGTTCCCTCGAACGTCAGCGGTGGCGTCATGACAGGCCTCTCGGGTGGGCTGCGGAGAACCGCATGACATCACCGCGGCGGGCAGGCGGCCCCACCCGCCGTTCCGCGGTGCGGGACCGGTCCGGACGCTCAGCAGCCCCCGAGCAGCTCCCGCCGCAGGGCCCCGGCGAACCAGGCCCGGAAGCGGGCGGTGTCCCAGCCTCGGGTCGCGACGAGCCTGCGGTACGTCCCGGGGTCACCGAGCACCCAGACGACGTCCCCGGCCTCGTCCGGCGACAGCCCGGCCCGGAGCGTGGTGTGCTCCAGGACCCCCGCGACGATGCCCCGCGCGCCCGCGAGCCGCGCCGCGTCGAGCTCGTCGAGCAGCCCGGTGAGCTCGCCGTCCGTACCGGCCGCGGCCCGCAGGGACTCGTAGACCGGCGCGAGCCGCGGGTACATCTCGGCGAGGACATCGGCGTAGGCGTCGAGCACACCCGCCCCGGACCGCGCCGCGGCCATCTGGGCGAACCACGTGTCGGATGCCTGCGACGTCTGCTCGTCCCCGCCCGCGACGGCGACCGCGTATGCCGCCCGCATCAGGGCCGGCTTCCCCCCGACGACGGCGAAGACGGTGGCCCGGCCCACGCCCGCCTCCGCGGCGATCGCGTCCACCGAGGTCGCCCCGTAGCCGCGCTCCACGAAGAGCCGGGTCGCGGCGTCGATCACGGCCAGCCGGCGCTCCCGGGCCTGCCGCTCCCGCGTGTCCGAGCGGTACCGGCGCTTGACCGGCCCCTCGCCGCTCAATAGATTCCCCCTCGAACATTAATCGGACTCACAGTCTCGCGAAATCGAGGGCTCATGACCACGCACCTTACGACCGTCGACCGCGACGTGTTCCTCCGCCGGTTGCGCGACCGCGTCGACCGGCCCGACTACATCGACCGCACCGCCGAGGCGGACCGGCTCGGCCGGCTGTCGATCGACAACGTCCGGGACCTGCAGGAGCTCGGCATCACCGGCATGGTCGTGGACCCGGCGCACAGCGAGGGCGGGGCCGACCTCGAGCTCGCCGCGCGGGTGACCGAGACCCTGGGCTATCGGGACGCGTCGAGCGCGGTTGCCCTGAACATGCACTGGGCCGGGGCCAGGACCCTCGGGCGCCTCCCCTCCTTCCCGCGCCGCGACGAGGCGCTCGACGCGATCCGCCGCCACGAAGCGGTGATCTGCGGGGCGTTCTCGGTGCCGGCCGGCTCGCTCGACGCCCGCACCGCCCGGCTGCAGTGCCGGGCCGAGGGCGGCGACTTCGTCTTCTCCGGGCGGGCCGGCTTCGGCTCGATGAGCGACGCCGCCACGTACGCCATGCTCGGCGCAATCCTGATCGGGGAGGACGCGACCGCACCGCACTTCGTCATGACGATCGGGCGCTTCGGCGAGCCGGGCCTGGTCAACCACCACAACTGGAGCGCCATGGGCATGCGCGCCACCGGCAGCAACGACATCGAGTGCGTCGACTTCAGGGTGCCGCGCTCCGACTGCCTGCTGATCCCGCTCGAGTCGCTGAAGGCCCAGCGGCAGACCGACTCGGCATTCGTCGCCTTCGGGATCGCCGGCATCTGGCTGGGGCTGGCGCAGGCGGCATTCGACTTCACCACCGACCACGTCCAGCACCGCTACGGCTACATGGCCGAGGGGACCTTCAACCCGGCCCCGAGCAGGTTCCACGCCGACGAGGCCTGGGCGCACACCGCGATCGGCAACATGGACCACTGGCTCGGCACCGGACGGGCCGTGCTCTACGACATGATCCGCCGGATGGACCAGTACACCGACGAGCACCGGCTGACCCGCGATCTGGTCCGCACCCTGTTCCACCTGCGCCGGATGGTCGAGGAGGTGTCCATGGGCGCCATGAAGACCTGCGGAGCGCACGGCTACGTCACCGACCGCCCGCTGGAGCGCATCTTCCGGGACATGCTCGGCGGTGTCGTCATGGCCTGGAAGACCGACCAGCTGCAGCAGACGCTCGGCATGGGGGCACTCGGCCGGCCGATCCGCTTCACCGGCCCGGCCGGCAACTGACCGGTGACACGAGCTTGCATCTCCACCGATTGACGATCGTCAGGAATCTATTAGGTTTCACTGCGTGGACATCGGCTTGTACTTCCCCCTCCAGCTGCCCAGGCCCTGGGGTCCCGGGGCCGAGCGCACGCTCGTCCACGAGGCGCTCGAGCAGGTGGAGCTCGCCGACCGGCTCGGCTTCACCCACGCGTGGGTGCCGGAGCAGCACTTCCTGGAGGAGTACTCGCACTCGTCGGCGCCGGAGGTGTTCCTCGCCGCGGCCGCAGCGCGGACGCGCGGGATCCGGCTCGGTCACGGGGTCGTGCTACTGCCCCCCGCGTACAACGCACCGACCCGGGTCGCGGAGCGGATCGCGATGCTCGACCTCGTCTCCGACGGCCGGGTCGAGTTCGGCTTCGGCGACTCGAAGTCGCGGATCGAGCTGGAGGGCTTCGGCATCGAGGCCGACGAGCGACAGGCCATGACAGCGGAGGCCGCCGAGCAGGTGGCGGCGATGCTCGCCCTCGAGCCCTACCCCGGCCATCGCGGGCGCTGGTTCTCCGCATCGGCACGCAACGTGGTGCCCAAGCCCGTCCAGCGGCCCCATCCTCCACTGTGGATGGCCTGCTCGTCGGACGAGGCGGTCCGCACCGCCGCCCGCCACGGCGTCGGCGCGCTCGCGCACGGGTTCCGCGACCCGGACGAGGCCCGCCGGGTGGTCGGGCTCTACCGCCGGACCTTCGCCGAGGAGTGCCGGCCCATCGGGTTCGCCGTCAATCCCCGCGTCGCCACGCTGGAACCGTTCTACTGCCATCCGGACCCGGACGTGGCCTGGCGGCGCGGGAGCGAGGCGATGGAGTCCCTGACCTTCGCCGTGCGCCACTACTACACGTTCGGCCGGCACCATCCGGGCCGGACGGACCTGTCGGCGCGGCGGGAGCGCACGCAGGCGGAGATGCGCGCAGAGGCCGGCGCGGAGTCCGGCGCCGAATCCGCAGGAGTGCACGGCGGACACAGCGTCGGTACCCCGGACCGGGTGGCCGCGCACCTGGCGGAGCTGCGCGACACCGGGGTGGACCAGGTCATCCTCGCCCACCAGGCCGGGCGGACGCCGCACGCCCAGATCTGCGCGTCGCTGGAGCTCTTCGCCGACCAGGTGCTCCCCCGGCTCGGTGCCGGGCCGGAGCCGGCCGGGGTCCCGGCCCACGTGACCGAGGCGCTGGCCCGGCGGGCCGCTGCCGCGCCCGCGGCGGTGGAGCCCGTCGACGCCTACGGTCGGGACCGGCCGCCGGTCGACCCCTCGGCCTTCCCACCGGAGGTGCGGGCGCAGTTCGTCCAGCTGAACCGGGTGGCGGAGCTGGGCCGGGCCTTCGACGCCCCGGATCTGCCCTGACGGCGCCCGCTGAGACGGGCTACCCCGCGAAGGTCGGTGCGGCCTCGCGGAGCTGTCCGCTCGCGCCGTCGTAGACGAGGGCGTCGACCGGGTCGAAGCTCACCTCGACCGCGTCGCCGGCCCCGTACGGCCATCGGCGCGCGGGCGCCGTCGCGGTCAGCATGACGCCCTCCCCGATGTCGACGAGCCAGTCGCTGAGGTCCCCGGCGAACAGGGCGTCCCGCACCACGCCCGGGATCGTGGGCCGGCCCGCCGGAGCACCGCCCGGGGCGGTCAGCTCCAGGTCGGCCGCCCGCAGCATCACGTCGAGGGGGCCCTCGCCCAGGTGCGCCGCGCCGGGGAGCTCGATCAGCCGCTCGGCCTCGCCGAGCACCCACGTGTCGCCCGAGCGCCGCAGCCGGACCCGGTTCGCCACGCCGAGGAACTCCGCGACGTAGCGGCTCGCCGGACTGCGGAACAGCTCCTCCGGCGGCATCAGCTGCTCGATCCGTCCGCTGCGCAGCACGGCCACGCGCGTACCGAGCTGCATGGCCTCGGTCTGGTCGTGGGTCACGTACACGCCGGTGAACCCGAGAGTGCGGTGCAGGTCCCTGATCTCCTGGCGGAGCTGGCCGCGGAGCCGGTAGTCCAGGTTGGACAGCGGCTCGTCGAACAGGATCAGCCGGGGCCGGGCCACGACCGCGCGGGCGAGCGCGACGCGCTGCTGCTGGCCACCGCTCAGGGCGGCCGGGAGCCGGTCGGCGAGCATGTCGCACTCGACCAGTGCCAGGGCCTCCCGGGCGGCCGCGGACCGCTCCGTCTTCCCGACGCCGCGGGCCCGCAGCGGGTACGCCACGTTCTGCAGGACCGTCAGGTGCGGCCACAGCGCGTAGTTCTGGAACACCATGCCGATGTCGCGACGATGGGTCGGTACCTCCCGCCTGCCGCCGGACACCTGCTCCCCGCCGATGTCGATCCGGCCGCCGTCGGGCCGCTCCAGGCCCGTCAGGCAGCGCAGCAGGGTCGTCTTGCCGCAGCCGCTCGGGCCGAGCAGGACCACGAGCTCGCCCTCCGAGATCACGAGCGACAGGTCGTCGACGGCATGCACGTCGGCTCCGAAGGTCTTCGTCAGCCCCTCGATCTTGACCTCTGACACGAGATCCTCCCTTTCAGACGCGATCGAGCGCGCGGGAGCCGCCGACGAGCAGCGCCGCGACGATTCCGACTGTCGTGATGGCCACCATCAGCAGGGCGATCACGGCCACCTGCGGAGCCGTGCCGAAGTTCGTGGCGTCGTAGAGCAGCGAGCCGATCACCCGCCGGCCGGGCGAGGTCACCATCACCGAGACCGCGAACTCGTGGATCACCAGGATCACCACGAGCGAGGCGGCCACCCCGATCCCGCTGCGGGCCATCGGGAGCCCCACCCGCCACGTCGTGGCCAGCGGGCCGGCCCCCGACGCCCGGGACGCCTCGCCGTACTCGGGCCCCGTCGCCATCAGCGACGTGAGCTGGGGCCGGATCGCGTGCGGGATCATCAGCGTCACGTAGGCGACCACCACCATCGCGGTGGTCCCGTAGAGCCGCAGTGGCGGGGTCGAGTACGTCAGCAGCAGGGCGAAGCCCATCAGGACCGCGGGCAGGGCCAACGACAGGCCGCTGACGAAGTCGATCAAGCGCCGGACCGCGGCCGGGACGCGCGTCCGGGTCAGCAGCGCCAGCGCGCAGAGGTAGCCGAGCGGCACGGCGATGAGCACCGTGATCCCGACGGCCTGCGCGGTGGTCCCGACGGCCTGGCCCGTCGCCGGGTCGGCCAGCGTGGCCGCCCACCCGTCGAGCGAGAACGTCGACGGCTCGATGCGGCCGGACCAGTAGGGCGACAACGAGACCGCGATGAGCGTGAACAGCGGCAGCACGACCGCCAGGAGCAGGTACACGCCCACCGGTACGACCGCCCACCAGCTGGTCCGCAGCCCGACGATCCGGGCCCGCCCGGAGGTGGCAGCGTACCGCCGCTCGTCGCCTAGGACGCGCCGCTGCACCCCGATGGCGAGCACCCCCACCACCAGCAGCGGGAGCGCGAGCGCGGCGCCGAGGGAGTAGTCGACCGGGTACTCCGCCGACACCCGGTACATCACCGTGCTCAGCACGTCGATGTTCTTCGGCGCCCCCAACAGCAGCGGCGCCGTGAACTGGCCCAGCGCCAGCAGGAACGTGATGCCCGTCGCGAAGACGATGGGCGGGCGCAGCAGCGGCAGGGTGACCGTCCATAGGACCGTCCACGGGCCCGCGCCCGACGCGGCGGCCGCCGCCTCCAGCTCGGCACCGCGCTGCTGGAGGCTCGCGTGGACGAACAGGAAGACGAACGAGGTCATGCTCAGCCCGGACACCAGGACGATGCCGGTCATCGTGAACACGTCGAGCGGTCCGGTCCCCCCCGATCCGATGCCGAGGCTCCGCAGCGTGGTGTTGATCAACCCGGTCCGCGGCGACACGAGATAGGACCAGGCGGCGACCTTCGCCACCGGGGGCAGCATCAGGGGCACGATCGGGAGCAGGCCCATGATCCCCCGCAGGGCGCGCGGGAGCCGGAGGGTGAGCAGCGCCAGGGCCGTGCCCGCCGGGACCGCGAAGGCCACCGACCCGACCGCGACGATCAGCGTATTGGCGAAAGTGCTCCCGATGTTCGGCAGGGCGAACATGCGCCCGAAGGCCTCGGCGCCGCCCTCGAAGGCACGCCCCTCCAGGCGGACCAGCGGGCCCACCACGAGCAGCGCGAGGAGCAGCGCCAGCACGACCCAGGGCCAGCTCCTGAACAGGCGGGCGCCCGACGGCGGACGTCGGGTACCCGGGTCAGACCGTTCCCGCTGCCGCTCCGCCGGCCGTTCCTCGATCACGGCCACTGCCGGTCACCGCCCCGTGACCAGGGTCGGCAGCATCTGGGTCCGGTAGAAGCTGTCCTGCTCCGGGGTCAGGATTCCGTCGGTGACGTGCACTTCCGGGGTGATCTGCTTGGCGCCGCTCCCGGCGCTGCCGAGCACGTCCGGGCTCAGCGGGGTGAGGATCCCGCCCTTCGACAGGACCGCCTGACCGGCCGGGGACAGCATCCAGTTCGCGAGCACCTGCGCGGCGTTCGGGTGCGTCTTCCCCACGATGCCGATGTAACCGCCGATGCCGATCGCCGGCTCGATCGGCAGGAACTCGACGGGAGCGCCCTTCGCCTTGAGCGCGTCGACCGACGCGCGCGTGGCGTAGAACCCGACCGCGATCTCGCCGGAGGCGACGTCGGTGGCCAACGGGGTGGTCCCGCTGCGGTAGAGCCGCGGGTTCAGCGCGGCCAGCTGCGTCAGACCGGGCTGCCCACCCATCTGCTCCGCCGCGTAGTACCACCACTGCTCAGCGGCGGGCGAGCCCTCACCGGGGACGACGCCGAGGTTGTCCTTCAGCGCGGGCTGGAGGAGGTCCTTGTAGCTCGCGATGGGCTGCGCACCCAGCTCCTTGAGGCGGTTCGTGTTCACCGCGACACCGAGCGGGTTGGCCGCGATCAAGGCGTACTGCTTGTCCCCGTAGATGTCCGGGGATCCGTTCAGGTACTTCGGGATGGCGGGTCCCGCGATCGGGGCGAGGCGGCCGCGGTTCGCCTGCCACCAGGCGCGCGAGGAGTGCGTCGCGACGTCGGCACCCGTCCCGCCGCCCGCCTCGGCGTCGAGCTTCGCGGTCAGCGCGCCCGACGCAAAGTGGTCGACCTCAAGCTTTATCCCCGGGTACGAGGCGTTGAACGCCGCGGGGAGCGTAGCCGCGTCCTGGTCGTTCGAGGAGTAGAGGACGACCGTCCCCTCGGCGTTGGCCTTGTTGACGATTTGCTGCCAGGCGGCGTCACCGCCCAGGTTCGGATCGATGCCGGTGGATGCGGCGGGGGCCGCGGCCGGGCTGGAGCTGCAAGCCGTCAGGACGAGGGAGAGGAATACCGCGAGGAGCAGCGCTCCCCGAGCGCCGAACCGGGGCCGAGCCGAGCGCAACCTGCTCACGACACACCTCTTTCGAGTGGGGGCACCGCGCCGGAACCGGCCGCGGCGATCGAACCTCTGTCAGTCCCGACCGAGCAGGACGACGTCTCCCAGCGCGGCGACGAGCGCGGTCCGCGCGTCCTGCACCTGGTTGGCGGCACTGGTCCCGCGCAGCTGCCGGACTGCCTGGACCACCCGCTGATGGCGCTGCGACTCCCCGGTGTGCGAGTGGGACATCGTGCCGCCGTCGGTCACGATCGGGTACCGACCGCCGACCTCGATCGCGCCGTTCGCGACGAAGTCCGGGCCCTCCCCGAGCTCGCAGTACCGGAACGCCTCGAAGTACCGGACGATCTCCCACGAGAAGTTGTCGTAGAGCTCGAAGACGTCCACATCGGACCGCTCGAGGCCGGCCCGGGCGAACGCGCGGTCCGCCGCGGCCCGCCCGAGCATCGCGGTGCGGTCGTAGGTGGGCGGATGGGTGTAGGAGGGTCCCCAGCTCTCGGAACCACCACCGAGCACCCGGATCGCGGGGACGTCGAGGTCGCGGGCCCGCTCGGCCGTGGTCAGGACCAGGGCCGAACCTCCCTCGGCCGTGGTCGCGCAGTCCAGCAGGTGGTACGGCTCGGCGATCATGCGCGAGGCCAGGATGTCGTCGGCCGTGAACGGGCCGCGGCCGTGGTAGACGGCCTCTGGGTTGCGCGAACCGTTGTTGCGGATGACCGCAGCGATGTAGGCGATCTTGCGGGGGTCGACCGAGAAGCGCGTCATGTACTCCTGGGCGGCGAGCGCGAACTCGGCCGGGGTCATGAGCCCCCAGCACTCGATGAACTCGTTCGTCGGCCGGGTCCAGGGCGCCACTGTCGACCGGTCGGTGTGCAGGCCGGCCTCACCGGCCGCCAGCACCACGGTGTCGCAGACCCCGGCCTGGATCGCTGTCGCCGCCTCGAGCACCCCCGCCGCCCCCGGCGCGGCCTTGCCCACCCAGAAGTACGGGATGCCGAGCAGGTAGCCGTAGCTGCGGGTGCCGTTCCAGTCGAGGCCGGGCAGGATGTTCAGCCCGTCGACCTCCGAGAGCGGCAGGCTGGCATCGGCCAGCGCGCCCCGGATCGCGGCCAGCGTGACGCTGTCCGACGTCTCGCCCTCGAGGACCCGTGCCTGACGGGTGTTGAAGGCGCCGACGATCACGGCGTCACGCGGGGACGAGGTACGAGTGGACACGGCAGACCTCACGAGACGGGCGCGAAACAGGGCAGCGTCACGGTGGGCGTCACCGGGACGAAGCGGACCTCCACCGGCATCCCCGGCGTGACCGCGGCGACGTCGACCTCCACGAGGTTCGTGAACATCTCGTGACCTTCGCCGAGCCGGACGATGCCGACGACATACGGAGTCTCGAACGCGGGGGTCTGGGCACGCCAGACGACCGTGTGCGTGACGACGACGCCGCGCCCGCTCGACTCCACCCACTGGAGATCGGTCCCGAGACAGGTCGAGCAGAACGGCCTAGGCAGGAAGAGATGCGCGCCGCACGAGGTGCAGCGCTGCACCAGCAGCCGGCCCTCACGGCAGGCCGCCCAGAAGGGTTCGGTGAGCTTGGTGGGGTGAGGTACGGGACGAGCCACGTCCGCTGGCGTCACCGACGTACCATATCCCAGATACTAACGCTCACCAAACGAGTCGCCATGGCTAAGCGCAGAGAGCGTTGGTCAGCTCCAGCGATGACCGTCGGGCAGCGCGAGCACGAGGATCCGGGTTTCCCCCTTGATCCGGGTCTGGTGGCCCTGCCCGTGCCCGTCCTCGATCAGGCACACATCTCCGGGGCCGAAGACCCGTGCCCCGCCAGTGCCACCGACCTCCAGCTCGAACCCGCCCGCGAAGACCAGGACCAGGTTGGGCCGGTCCTCCGTGTGCCAGTCCCCGGACAGGCCCGGGGAGAAGCAGGTGAAGGTGAACCGGTCGACCTGCTCCGACCCGGCCGGGAAGAAGGTGTCGAACGGGTCGAAATGCGCCTTGTCGTCGCGGACCCGGATCCGGTCGACCCGGGGCGCGTCCCCCGGCCCCCGGCCGCCGTCCTCCACTGCGGGCGGCACGGAACCGGTCGGCAGCCATCCGTCCTCGACGTCGATCTCGACGGCGCGAGCCTCGCCCGCCCAGGTGAGCTTGTGGTCGCCACTCGCCGCGTCGTCGACGAACAGCACGTCCCCGGGAACCAGCATGGCGTTCGATTCCCCCGCCACGACCGCCAGCGACCCAGCGACGATGACCACCAGCCGCCGCGTCGCGCCGTCGCGGCCCAACGTCGTCTCACCGTCGCGACGGCGGATCGGCCGGACCACCCGGACCTGGCCGGCGAGCGAAGGGTCGGGGGTCCGGGCCCGGTCGGCGTCGGTCATGGTGGCGCCGACGTGTACGAACGGCAGGGGAAGGGACTCGAGGCGGGAACCTCCCGCGCCGTCGGTGACCATCCAGAACGATCTCATCTCGTCTCCCTCGACTATGCCCGTGTGGTGCGAACGTGTCGCGTCGGGCCAGGTTGCCCGATCGTCCGTCCCACTCCTGCTCCCGCCGTTCCGGCAGACAGGACGCACCCGGCAAGGCCGAGGATTCGCGGCCGGAGCTCAGGGACTGTCGGCGTCCCAGCGACCGCGGGCGAAGTCGATGGCGCGGTCGCGGATCAGGTCCACGAGTTCCTCGAACAGCCGGCCGGCGTCCCGGCCCGCCCACTCGGCCCCGAGCAGGTTCGTCGGCAGCCCGGGATCCCGTAGCGGCAGCCGTCGCCACCGGTTGAAGGCCAGCACGTAGTCCTGGAACGCCTCGACGTCGTACCCGCGGTCGTCGGGGCCGCGTTCGGCCCAGAGCGCCACCACCGGCCGGTAGACCTCGAGGAACTCCAGGTAGGCGGCGTTGAGCTCGGCGAGGTCCCAGCCCCGCTTGATGACCTCGGCAGGATCGCCCCCCGGGGCGAGCTGGGCGTGGAACACGTCGACGAACCGGCTCAGGTCGTGATCGCGCAGCACCGCGTTCATCGCCCCCTCCATACGGGCCGGGGCGAGCAGGGTCCCGGGCCCGATCGCACCGAAGCCGAGGCTGCCCAGCCGGGACCGGAGGAGATGGCGCCGGGTCCGGGCGGACTCCGGCACAGAGAACGTGACCAGCACCCAGCCGTCCTCGAGCCGGGCCTCCGCCCGCGGATGCCAGACGATCTTGTCGCTCTCGGTGAGGCCGGCGAGAGCCTGCTCGCTCAGCCGGTACCCGCGCAGCCGGCCACGCTTCTCGGGCTCGAGCCATCCGCGCCGCTTCTGGCGGGAGACCATCGCACGGACGAGTGCCTCATCGATCCCGAGCTCGGCCATCAGCTCCACCATCGCCGACACCGGTGCCCAGCCGCCGGCGGGCCGCAGGACCAGCGAGAGGAACTCGGCGAACAGGGTGCTCGGGTGCGCGGCCGTCCATCGTGCGCCGGACTCGGGGGTGTACTGGGTGGTCATACGCTCATCCCGACGGAGGTGCAGCACGACGCCGACTGCGAAGGATCACGGCGCCGGGCGATCGTGACAGGCACAGTAGCAAGCGCGTCGGCGCGACTTCATCCGTTGCCGAATGACTAGGGCCGCCCTGGCGGCCCGCGAGACGATCGAGGCCGGCGCACCGCGCCGGGCCTCGACCGCCGTCGGAGGACCTACAGCGACGCGCCGCCGTCGGTCCCGATGACCTCGCCGACGATCGCGCTGGCCGCGGGTGAGGTGAGGAACGCCACCACGTTCGCCGTCTCCTCGTGGAGCAGGTACCGCCCAAGCTGGTTGCGGATCATCGAGTAGAACCACATGTCGTTGAACGCCGGGATCTTCGCCTTCGTGCGCACCATCGACCCCGGGTTGACCCCGTTCACGTTGACGCCGTGGTGGATCACCTCGCCGGCGAGGAACTTCGTGAACGACGCGAGCCAGCTCTTGCCGGTGCCGTAGAGCAGGTTCCGCGGCGCGGTCGGCATGTTCGCGGACCCGCTGCCGATGTTGATGATGTGCCCGCCGCCGCCGGGGATCATGTAGTCGAGCGCCGCCCGGCTCGCGTACATCGGGCCGGCGATCGTCCCGCGCAGGTTCCGGTCGAGGTCCGCCCTGGTGGCCGTGGCGAAGTCCACCACGGCGGTGTCGACGGCGCTGTTGACAAGCACGTCGATCCCGCCGAGCAGGTCGTTGGCCTCCGCCATCCAGCGCTGGATGTCGTCGTAGTCCATCGCGTCGCCGTAGAGACCGAAGGCCCGGGTGCCCCATTTCTCCGACACCTTGGCGGCCACCCCGTGCGGGTCCGGTCCGGTGTACTGCGCCATGCTGCCGGTGGCGTCGGAGGACTCGACCTTGATGTCGACGAGGGCGACGTCGGCGCCGAGGCCGGCGAACCGGTTCGCACAGGCCTGCCCGAGCCCGGCACCGCCACCACCGGTGATGACCACCTTGCGGCCGGACAGGTCGAGCAGGTCCGTCAGTCGCACCTCGATCGAGTCGAACGGCATCCGCTGCTCGTCCCACAGGAGATCGAGGCTGTCCCCCGCCTCGACGGCGCGGTTGTAGAGCGAGTTGAAGTAGTCATTGCCCATGCTGCGTCCAGCCTCTCCCTGTGCCCGGGACACAGACCCGGGCAGCAAAGCACGGAGTCAAACACCCGGCCCCGAGCCGGATCCACGAAGTCGTTCCGGCTCGCAGAACCTCCGCCGACCGCGCCGGGCGTTCTGTTCTGCGAGACGGGGCACTGGCCGTACCGAGGTGCCGAACCTGACAGGCTGCGCAGGTCCCCGGGGCGTCGTGCGTCGTGTCCTGCACCCACCAGGAAGGGCGGATGCTCCCATGAAGATCGGCGCGCAGCTCGCGGTCACCACCCACACGATCGACGCCGTCACCCTGGCGCGGTAGCTCGAGGCCAGGGGGTTCGAGTCGTACTGGGCTCCCGAGCACACCGTGGTGCCCAAGCACCCGGGTGTCGCCTTCCCCGTGGCCGGGGGCGAGATCCCTGACGTCTACCACCAGATGCCGACCCGTTCGTCGTCCTCAGCATGATGGCCGCGGTCACGAGCACGCTCCGGGTGGCCACCGGGGTCTGCCTGGTCCCGGAGCATCCACCGCTGACTCTCGCCAAGGCCGTGTCCACCCTGGACGCGTTCAGCGGCGGCCGCTTCCTCTTCGGTCTCGGCACCGGATGGCTCCGCGAGGTCACGGAGCTGCACAACCCGGCCGCCGCCGCCAAGCCCTGGGACTACACCATCGAGGCCGTCGCGGCGATGAAGAAGCTGTGGACCGAGGAGTCCGCAGAGTTCGACGGCGAGCTGGCCTCCTTCCCGGAGATGGTCTGCGACCCGCGGCCCGTGCAGCGCCCGCATCCCCCGGTGATCGTGGGAGCACAGCCCACACCGGTAGCCGCCAAGCGGATCGCCGCCTGGGCCGACGGCTGGCTCGCCACCGGCGTGACCCCGGCCCAGGTCGCCGAGTTCCGTGCCGCCCTCGCAGTCGAGTGCGAACGGATCGGGCGGGACCCCGCCGAGCTGTCCGTCACGGTCGGCGTGCGCGACCCCGGCAAGGACAATCGCGAGGCGTACGCCGCCGCCGGCGCCGAGCGGCCTCCTGCGGCAGGACAGGGGGCCGATCTCAAGATACGATGCGTCGTATATCGATGACGCCAGCGGTGCGCGGCGTCCGCTCCAGCTTCCCCACCAGGAGATGAACGTCATGGCGGAGTACATCCCGATGACCATGGGCGGCACCGACGTCTCGACGTCCGGCGCGTTCGACGTGGTCGACCCGGCCACGGGCCTCCCGTTCGGCACGGCACCGGAGTGCACGCCGGACCAGCTCGACCAGGCCATGCACAGCGCCCAGGACGCCTACCGCACGTGGCGCAAGGACGAGTCCCGGCGCCGCGAGATCATGCTCGCCGGCGCCGACTCCGTGCTGGCGGCGACGGACAGCATCGCCCCGCTGCTGACCCAGGAGCAGGGCAAGCCGCTCGCCGAGGCGCAGATGGAGGTCCGGGCCGTCGCCCTGTGGCTCCGCTACTTCGCGAACCTCGAGGTGGCCGACGAGATCATCCAGGACGACGAGAAGGTGTTCATCCGCGTCGAGCGGCGCCCGCTCGGGGTCGTCGCGGCGATCACCCCGTGGAACTTCCCGCTGAGCCTGGCCGCGTGGAAGATCGCGCCGGCCCTGCGCGCCGGCAACACCATGGTGCTCAAGCCCTCGCCGTACACCCCCCTGGCCACGCTGCGGCTCGGTCAGGTGCTGGCACCGGTCCTGCCGCCGGGCGTCCTGAACGTCGTCAGCGGGTCCGACCCCCTCGGCGCGAGCATGACCGCGCACCCGGTCCCCCGCAAGATCTCGTTCACCGGCTCGGTGGGCACCGGCAAGCACGTCGCGGCCGCCGCGGCACCGGACCTCAAGCGGATCACCCTCGAGCTCGGCGGCAACGACCCGGCGATCCTGCTGGACGACATCGACCTGCAGGCCGTGGCCGAGAAGCTCTTCTGGTCGGCGTTCCGCAACAACGGACAGGTGTGCTCGGCCGTCAAGCGGGTGTACGCGCCGGAGAGCAAGTACGACGAGGTGGTCGAGGCCCTCGCGGCCGTCGCCCGCACCGCCCGGGTCGGCGCCGGGAACGACCCGGCCAGCCAGCTCGGACCGCTGAACAACCGCCCCCAGCGCGACCGGGTCGCCGGGCTGGTCAGCGACGCGGTGGGCCGGGGCGCGGAGGCCGTCACCGGCGGCGCCGCGATCGACGGACCCGGCTTCTTCTACCAGCCGACCATCCTGCGCGGGGCCACCGACGGGATGGCCGTCGTCGACGAGGAGCAGTTCGGTCCGGTGCTCCCGGTCCTGTCCTACCGCTCCGTGGAGGACGCCGTCGAGCGGGCGAACGGGACCAACTTCGGGCTGTCCGGCTCGGTGTGGGGCGCGGACGCCGACCGGGCCGAGGCCGTCGCCGACGAGCTCGACTGCGGCACCGCCTGGGTCAACACGCACCTCGCGCTCCGCCCGGATCAGCCCTTCGGTGGCGTCAAGTGGAGCGGGATCGGCGTGGAGAACGGGCACTGGGGTCTGAGCTCCTTCACCGAGACGAAGGTGCTGCACCGGAGCCGGCGGTGACCGCGGCTCCCGTCTCGCCCGCGGCCCTCCGCCACCTCGCGGAGGAGCCGCTGTCGGCGGACCAGCAGACCAGGCTGCACCGCGCGGTCTGGGCCGAACGGGCCCGCGTGCTCGGGCTGCCGATCGACGTCTCGCCGTGCCCGTACGACGATGCCGAGCTGGCCGGATTCCACGCGCAGGGCCGGGCGGTGGCGTACCTGCCCCACGAGCTCAGCTCGCACCTGACCCGGGACCGGTTCCAGACGCTGTTCCCGGACCTGGACTCCTACGCGGTGCCCCCGGCGAACGGTTACGTCAACACCGTCGAGGTGTGGGGGTGGTTCGACTACGAGACCTCTCCGGAGGCGCCGTGGCCGGACCTCGACGAGGCGCAGACCCTGGCGGCGATCGCCGGCGCCGGGCGCACGATGCTCACCCTCGACCAGTACATCGTGGCCAGCCAGGACCGGTTCCTGCTGTTCGGCCGCCACCTGGACGGCAACTGGACGCGGCTCGCCACCGCATACGACGGTCGTCTCGTCGTGGCGCGCTTCGACAGCGCGGAACTCGAGGAGGGGCGCGAGGACGAGGCGCCGTCCCCTGGGGCGCTCATGGTCGGCTACGACCTGACGGCCAGCGACAACGGCGTGATGCTCGGGGTCCGCACCCGCTCGGCCACGCCCCCGCTGCGCTCCCAGTGGGAGGCGCTCTGGGCCCGGACCACGGCGGCGTACGTCGACGCGGGCTACCCTGCCGGGTTGGGTCTGGAGCCCGCAGAGTACCTCGCCGGCCTGCCCCGGGTCCCGGAGCAGCCCCCGGCCTATGCGGACAGGTTCGCTGTGCCCCTGGTCGTCGACCCCCGAATCCGCTGGCAGGAGCAGGCACGGCTGCTCGGGGTCCGGCTCTCGGCCCAGTCGCAGCATTTCTCCTTCGAGGCCACCGATCCGGCCGCCTGTCCCAACGTCCCCTACGTCGGCTGGTTCACCGACTGGAACGCCCGCTTCCCCGAGCCGATCAGCTCGATCGACGCGCGTGCCCAGCTCGCCGCTGACGAGTGCGGCGCCATGCCGATCGAGCTCCTGGCAATGAACGCCGCCCTGCCGGACCTGGTCCGGTCCACGCGCTACTTCGAGGCCATCGGCTTCGTGATGACCCAGCCGACGACGGACCACATCACCAACCGGGAGGCGGGCCGCTGCCTGTGTCTGTACCGCTGGCGCGGCGGGCCGGAGCTCGGCGCCAACCAGCACCCGATCGCCTACCCGATGTTCCGGCCCCTGGCCCGTGGCCGGGACGTCACCACCATCAAGCCACCGACCGAAGGATGACCGTGCCGACCCATTTCTTCCAACAGGTGCTCCAGAACCACATCGACTCCGGCAACGGGTCGCAGACCGTGTGGTGGGACGAGACGCGCATCCCGCTCGACAGCATCGAGAAGCGGGTCACCGACCTACTGGACCTGCGGGGCCGGCGCGCGGTCGTCACCGGCGGAGCGGGGATCAACCTCGGCCAGGCCTGTGTGAACCGGCTGGCCGGCCTGGGCGCGGACGTCGCCGTCGTCGACCTGAGCGCCGAGCAGGTGCGCGAGCGGGGCTTCTCCCGGCACCCGTCGGCGCCCGACGCCGAGGGCGTCGCCTCCGCCGCCGCCGAGAAGTGGGGCACGAAGGTCGTCCCCATCCACGGCGACGTGATGGACTGGGACGGCGTGCAGGCCGTCATGGCGCAGGCCGCGGAAGCACTGGGCGGCATCGACATCCTGGTCAACAACGCGGCGGACGTCGTCATCGGCGACTTCGTGACCTTCAGCCACGAAGACATCGACCGCTCGGTGCGGGGCACTCTCACCGGTCCGATGTACTGCTCCCGCGCCGCGCTCGACTACATGCTGCCCCAGGGCAGCGGCCGGATCATCAACGTCGGGTCGGAGGCGGGCAGCACGGCCATCCCCGGGCTGACCGTGTACGGCGCGCTCAAGGCCGGCCTCGGCCAGTTCACCCGGTTCCTGGGCAAGGAGCTCGGCCCTCAGGGAATCGCTGTCCTCGGGGTGAACGCGGGCTCGATGTGGGGACCGGGCCGGCCGCTGACCGAGGACAGCCCGGGGACGCTCTACCCACGCGGCCGCACAGCCATCCAGCGCTACGAGCTGCCCGAGGAGGTCGCCAACATGGTCGCCTTCCTCGCCAGCGACGCCGCCAGCGCCATGAACGGTGCCATGATCGACATGGGCGGCGGGATGGCGGTCTGACCGACTGCTCTCACGACCCGGCCGGCCCTGTCCGGATCGCCGGCAACGCGCCGCTGGCCGTGCGGAACAGCAAGCGGATCGTCGCGGGGCTCGGCCGGCCGGCACCGGCGGAGCTTTACGAGGAGCAGGAACCGCTCCTGCGCGAGGTCTACGATTCGGCCGATGCGAAGGAGGGCGTCCTCGCCTTCACGCAGAAGCGGGCCCCGCAGTGGCAGGGGCGCTGACCCCTCCCGCTGCGCAGACCCGCTCAGCGCGCGCTGCCGCGCCGCTCAGCTCGTCCCGGCGTCGGAGAACACGACGCCGCGGTACTCGCCGTCCGCCCGCCAGGCCTCGATCAGCCGGTCGAAGGCCACGATTCCCGGGCCGTACTGGCCGTTGCGCCGGGCGATGATGTTCGGCTGGCCCTCGTTGTTCATCCACCCGGGTGTGCACGAGCGCTGGAACTCGAGGCCGGCCTGGGACGACTCGACGACGACGTCCACCCACGCGTCCTCCGCCTGCTTCTCGGCCTCGATCGTCCGGCTGCCGCGGCGCTGCGCCTCCGCGATCAGGTCCGAGATGTGCCGGCTCTGCACGTCCAGGATGTGGGCGAAGTTCGAGCTGCCGCCGACCTGGTTGACGGCCACGATGAAGAAGTCGTCGAGCACCCCGTTGTTGACGCTGCGCAGCCGGTAGAGCGCCGTCCACCCGTCGTTCACCAGGTCGGTCTCGGCAGCGCCGCCGGCGACGAAGGTGCCGAAGTTCCATCCGGTCCCGCTGGCAGCCCGGCGGCAGGGACGCGGCCCATTCGGGATCGGTCTGCCGGTTGTTGCGCACGGTGACGGCCACCGGCCTCGACGATACGCAGGTCCTCGACCCCGGCCATGCGCAGCCGCGACCCGACCAGTAGGCCGCCGAAGCCACCACCCAGGATGGCGACCTCGACCGGGTCGGTGACCGGCTCGCGTTCCACGCGGGGCGTGTCATCCGCCCTGTCACCGTTCCCGTTGTCGCACCAGCGTGATCTCTGCGGTCAGTCCGCGGCGACGGCGACCCCTGCGCCCACGGCGGCTGCTGCGCCCGCGGCGCTCATCACGGGGTTCCGCAGCGTGCCGATGCCCTCGACCTCGACCTCGACCACGTCGCCTGCCCGGATCGGTTCGATCTCGGGCGGGGTGCCGAAGCAGACCAGGTCGCCTGGGCGCAGCGTCATGAACCCGCTCACCCAGCTGATCACCTCGTCGGTCGACCAGTTCATCCGCGACGTGACCGTGTCGGTGACGACCTTGCCGTTGATCAGGGCCCGCAGGGCCGTGTCGTCCGGGTCGAGCTCGGTCTCGACGACCGGGCCCAGCACGCCGAAGGTGTCGTAGGACTTCCCCGGGAGGAACGGGGAGTTGGTCGTCATGCCGAGGTCGGTCGCCGTCACGTCGTTGACGCATGTCCAGCCGACGACGTGGGCGCGGGCCTCCGCCGGGGTGACGCCGCGGCAGGTCCGGCCGATCACCGCGGCGATCTCGGGCTCGTAGACCACGGTCGGGCAGCCGTCCGGCAGGACGATCGCGTCACCATCGCTGATGAGGGAGCTGTTCGGCTTGATGAAGAAGCTCGGGCCGTCGCGGCCGTCGCGGCCCTTCCAGTTGCCGAGCAGGCAGACCACGGTGCTGGTCGGCGTGACCGGCCTGACGATGGTGAGCCCCTCGGCCGGGCCGAGGGCGCGGCCCTCCCGCCGGAGGTCGGAGAGGTCGAGCAGCTCGACGGAGGACTCCGGGTCGAGACGGGCCCAGACTTCGTCAGCCGGGCCCTCCCCACCGCGGCCGAGCAGAACACGCCCGATCCTCACGCCTTCGGCCCACCGGCGACGTAGAGCACCTGTCCGGAGACGAACGAGGCCTCCTCGCTGACGAAGAACGAGACCGCCGCGGCGATGTCCTCGGGCTGGCCCACCCGGCCGACCGGGATCTCGGCCGCGCGCATGACGGTGTACTCGTCGTACGGCATCCCGATCCGGACCGCGGTGTCGCGGGTCATCTCGGTGACGATGAACCCGGGTGCCACGGAGTTGGCGGTGATCCCGAACTTCCCGAGCTCCATCGCGAGGGTCTTGGTGAACCCCTGCAGCCCGGACTTCGCCGCAGCGTAGTTGGACTGGCCCTTCTTGCCGAGCGCGGACGTGCTGGACAGGTTGACGATCCGGCCCCAGCCCGCGTCGACCATGTACTTCTGGGTGGCCCGCGACATCAGGTAGGCGCCGCGCAGGTGGACGTTGATGACGGCGTCCCACTCGTCGGGCTGGAGCTTGAAGAGCATGTTGTCGCGGACGATGCCGGCGTTGTTGACCAGCACCGTGGGCTCGCCGAGCTCGGCGGCCACGAGGTCGACCGCGGCCGCCACGTCCTCCACGACCGAGACGTCCGCGCCGACGGCCAGCGCCTTGCCGCCGGCGGCCTCGATCTCCTCGACGGCCGGGCCGCACGCCTTCTCGTCGAGGTCGAGGACGGCGACGGCGCAGCCGTCCGCCGCGAGCCGGTTCGCGACCCCGCGACCGATCCCCCGGGCACCTCCGGTCACGATCGCGACCGGTCTCCTGTCATTGCCGAACACTGCAGCTCGTCCTTTCCCAGCCATGGCGCCGGCGCCGGTTCGCGCCGACGGTGTGGATCACGCGTCCGAGCCGTCCTTCCCGGACGCCTCGGCCAGCCACGCCCGGATGTCCTCGCCCGCGTTGTCCAGCGTGGGCGGGCGGTGGCGGTACTGCGGCGGCGTCAGGGAGTAGGTGGCGGGGTTGCGGACCATCGGCACCCCTTCGACGTCGACCACGGGTTCGAGGCCGAGCCGGGTCGCCAGCTCCACCCCGCCGCGCACGTCGTTGATCGGCCCGCAGGGCAGACCCGCTTCGGTGAGCAGCGCGGCCCACTCGTCGGCGCCGCGGGTGGCCAGCACCTTCTCCAGCTCGGGACGCAGCTCCTCGCGGTGCTGGTTGCGCAGGCCCACCGTGGCGTAGCGCGCGTCCGCCGCGAGGTCCGGCCGGCCCAGCGCCGTGCAGAGCGTCCGGAACTGGCGGTCGTTGCCCGACACGACGATCAGCTCCCGGTCGGCCGTCGGGAACGGGCCGTACGGGAACAGGCTGGGGTGCTCGTTCCCCATCCGTTGCGGCACGACGTGCCCCGCCACGTACGCCGAGGACTGGTTGATCATCGACGAGAGCGCGCTCGTCAGCAGGTCGAGCTCGACGAACTGGCCCTGGCCGGTCCGGACGCGGTGGTTGAGCGCGGCGAGCACCGCGATCGTCGCGTGCAGCCCGGTCATCACGTCGATGGCGGAGATGCCGGCCCGCAGCGGCGGTCCGTCGGCCTCGCCCGTCATCGCCATCATCCCCGACACCGCCTGGATCAGCAGGTCGTAGCCGGGCAGCGATGCACCCTCGCGGCTGCCGAAGCCGCTGATGGCGCAGTAGACGATGCCCGGGTTGGCCGCGGACACGTCGCCGTACCCCAGCCCGTACTGCTCGATGCCGCCGGGCTTGAAGTTGTGGACGAACACGTCCGCCCGGTGCGCGAGGCCTCGCGCCACGGCGAGGTCGGCCTCGTCCGCCAGTTCGAGGGCGATCGACCTCTTGTTGCGGTTCACGGCCATGTAGTACGTCGACTCGTCGCCCCGCACCGGCGGCTTGAAGGTCCTCGTGTCGTCGCCCGCCCTGCTCTCGACCTTGATCACGTCGGCGCCGAGGTCGCCGAGCAGCATGGTGCACAGGGGGCCGGCGACGATGCGGGAGAAGTCCGCGACGACCACTCCGGACAGCGGCCCGGGCCCCGGCACCTCAGTCATTCTTGATCGGCTCGAAGATCAGGCCCTCCCACGACCCCTCGGCGCGCCAGGCGCTGATGAGGTGGTCGAAGGCGACGATCCCGGGCCCGTAGGCCCCGTTGCGCCGGGCGGCGAGAGAGCTGGCCTGGCCCTCGTTGTTGTAGTAGCCGGGTGTGCACGACGCGAGGAACTCAAGGTTCGCGCGCGAGGAGTCGACGACGGTCTGGGCCCACGCCTCCTCGGCCTCGACGATCACATCGACGACCCGGGCGTCCCGGCGGTCGGTCTCGCGGATGACCTGGCTGATGTGCCGGCTCTGGACGTCGAGCACGTGGGCGAAGTTCGAGCTCACGCCCACCTGGTTGAGGGCGACGATGAAGAAGTTCGGGAAGCCGTTGGTCTGCATCCCGTAGAGGGTCGAGATCCCGCCCTTGAACTTCTCGCTCAGCTTCAGCCCGTCGCGGCCCACCACGTCGTAGCCGAGCCGGGTCGCGAACGGCGCCCCCACCTGGAACCCGCTGGCGAAGACGAGGCAGTCGACGTCGTACTCCTTGCCGCCCACCACGATCCCGGTCGGGGTGACGCGCTCGATGCCTTGACCGTCCGTGTCGAGCAGCGTCACGTTCGGCCGGTTGAACGTGTCGAGGTACTCGTCGTTGAAGCAGGGCCGCTTGCAGAGCGCGCGGAACCAGGGCTTCAGCCCCTCCGCCGTCTCGGGATCGCGCACGGTGGAAGCCACCCGCGCCCGGATCTCCTCCATCTTCGTGAAGTCGTCGATTTCGTCGAGGACGCCGCCGCTGAGCGTACGGAGCCGGTAGATGGCGGTCCAGCCGTCGTTGACCAGGTCCGTCTCGGCGTCCCCACCGGCGACGAAGGTCGAGAAGTTGTCCATCCTTTCCCGCTGCCACCCGTGCGGGAGCGAGAGGGCCCAGTCCGGGTCCGTCGGCCGGTTCCGGCGGGCGTTGACCGCCGACGGGGTGCGCTGGACGACGTAGAGGTGGCCCGCGCTCGCGCCGAGGTGGGGCACCGCCTGGATCGCGGTCGCACCGGTCCCGACGATCGCGACCTTCTTGTCGGCCAGCCCCTCGAGGTTCCCGGTGCTGTCGCCCCCGGTGTAGTCGTAGTCCCACCGGGTCGTGTGGAACGTGTGGCCCTCGAAGGTCTCGATCCCGGGCACGCCGGGGAGTTTGGGCTTCACCATCGCGCCCGCGGTCATGGCGACGTACCGGGCGGTGAACCGGTCGCCACGGTCGGTTTCGATCGTCCAGAGCCCGTCCTCCTCGCTCCAGCTGATGCCGGAGACACGCGTCTGGAGGAGGGCGTTGTCGTAGAGGCGAAACTGGCGGGCGATCCGGTGGCAGTGCTCGAGGATCTCGGGGCCCTTGACGTACTTGGCGGTCGGCATGTAGCCGGTCTCCTCCAACAGCGGGAGGTAGATGTAGGCCTCGGTGTCGCACGCCGCGCCGGGGTAGCGGTTCCAGTACCAGGTGCCGCCGAAGTCGCCGCCCTGCTCGACGAGCCGGACGTCGGAGTACCCCAGCTCGCGCAGCCGCGCGCCGATGAGCATCCCCCCGAACCCGCCACCGATGATGGCGACCTCGACGTGGTCGAACACGGGCTCGCGTCCGGTCCTCGGCGTGTAGGGGTCCTCGAAGAAATGCGCGAGTTCGCCCTCGAACGCCTGGTACTGCCGGGAGCCGTCCTTACGCAGCCGCTTGTCGCGCTCGATCCGATACTTCTCGCGCAGCGCGTCGGGATCGAACCCGAGCGCGGACGTGTCCACCTGACCTGTCACTGTCACCTGACGTCTCCTGGAAGGGCTGTGGCGCGGGCCGCGTTGCGGCGGACCGCGGAGATGATCTGGGGCCAGGCTCCGGGCACGATGCCGTGGCCCATGCCGTCGATGACGTCGAGCCAGGCGTCCGGCACGGCGTCCGCCGTCGCCCGGCCGCCGCTGATGTCGACCAGGCGGTCGTCGTTCCCGTGGATCACGACCGTGGGCACCCGGAGGTTGCGCAGCGCGGGCGTCCGGTCCGCGGCGGCGACAGCGGCCGCTTGTTGGCGGCGTTGGCCGGCCGGGTCGAACGCGCGGTCGTAGGCCGCGGTCGCTCGGGTCCGCGCCGCATGTTCGTCGAACGGGAAGCCGCTCCCGGCGAGCGCGTGTGACCGTTTCACCGCCGCCTCGACGACGCCCTCACGGGTCGCCGGAGCGGGCCGGCGGATCAGCGCGATGGTGTCCGGGTCCGCCTGGCCGACCGCCCGGTCACCGGTGCTGGACATGATCGAGCACAGCGACAGCACGCGCTCCGGCCACCGGATCGCCACCAGCTGCGCGATCATGCCGCCCATCGACGCGCCGACGAGGTGGGCACGGCCCAGCCCGAGGGCGTCGAGGAGGCCAACGGCGTCCGCGGCCATGTCGTCGAGGGTGTAGGGCAGGGTGCTCAGGTCGCCACCGCGGATCGCCGCCATGTCGGGGGTCCCGTCCATCCGCTGCGACAACCCGACGTCACGGTTGTCGAAACGGATCACGAAGAAGCCCGAGTCGACGAGCTCGTCGTAGAAGCGCCGGTCCCAGCCGTCCAGCTGCGTGCCCTGGCCCATGATCAAAAGCAGCGGCGGGTCGGTCGGGTCGCCGACCGTCGCGCAGCACAGGCCGATGCCGTTCGCCTGGACCGTCCGGGGCAGCTCGGCTCGCACGTCACCGCGGGCGGATCTCACCCGGGCCTCCTCGTCCTCGCGTTCGGGCTGTCAGAAGAAGTTGCTGAGGTTCTGCGACAGCAGAATCGTCTGGTCGAGGTAGATGTCCCGGCGGGCGATCCGCAAGCCGTCGTCCGTACGGCGCAGGACGTCCTCCCGGCGGCCGATCCACTCGTCGATCTCCGATTTCAGCCGGGTTCGGTACAGGTGGAAGCACGTCTCGACCGTCAGCTCGGTGGCTGGGTCCCGCTCCGGGTCCTCGACGATGCGGACGTTCGTCACGAGGTGGCGGGTCCGGGATGGTGGGTCCTCCGCCCAGGCCGTACCGGTGGCGAGCTTCTGGACCCGTCCGACGAGCGTGGCCTTGTCGTCGTCGAAGAACGCCATCTCGCCGCGCTGCGTGAACTCCTTGGCGAGGTTGCGGCGAGGGACCGTCCGGCGGATCGGCATGAAATAGACCGTGTCCTCGGTGAAGAGCTCGACCCACTCCTCGAACCGCTGATGATCCAGCAGGGCGGCCTCGTAGGTGTAGAACTGCTCGACCTCGTACTGCAGGTACATGGCGGCGAGTTGCTCCGGCGCGACCGCCGCGGCCAGGTGCGTGGTTCCCATCGCTGGTCCGTCCCTCTAGATGCTGTCGCCGGGCGTGGTGGAGTCGCGCAGCTCGTCCCAGCTGGTGCCCTTGATCCACTCGAGCCACGACAGGTAGGTCCACAGCTGCGCGTGCTCGTTGACGGCCGCCTCGATGCGGGCCACCCCGTCCTCGTGGATGATCTTCCCGCGGCCCAGCCCCATCTTGAGCTGCTGCGGGATGCTCCTTCGGGCACCGGCCCCGGTCTGCAAAGTGCTCTGCGACCAGTTCTCTCCGTCCTCCTGCTCGAGGAAGCCGGCGGGGCCGAACGAGTGGATCTGCCGGTCGAGCTGGGCCCGCTGCTCCTCGGGCGTCTGGTTGCGGTCCTTGAAGCTGAACCACCAGACCTCCGTGACGCCCGCGCTCCGCGGGACCCGGAGGCTGATCTGGGCATCCATCGTGAACCAGGCGGTCGGGAAGACCTGCGGGTGGCCGGCGAAGCGGGACCCGACCGAGCCGAGCGCCGCGTAAGGGCCGGGGTTGCGGCGCCAGGTCACGACCTCGTGCATCTCCGGCGGGAGGGTCCGGAGCATCGACTCGACGCTCGGACCGGAGATCGCGTGCCCGTACTCGCCCAGCGCGACCAGGGTATCCAGGTCGGTGGGCAGCCGCTGGACGCCGAGGGAGTTCCCCTCGTCGGTGCGGGCGCCTCCGGAGTCGGTCGCCGCGGCACTGGGGATCATCCCGACCGCCTGGGCCGAGATGTGGGTGATCTGCGGGTGGTAATAGTCGAACGAGTTGTCGACGGCGAACTTCCAGTTGCAGTTCAGCGTGAACTTCTGGATGCCCGGACGGGCCTCGATGTCGCCGCGCTCGGCCAGCAGGTCGACGCCGATCCGGCCGGTGCGGCCGAGGAAGTCCAGCAGCGGCGGCGCCTTGGGGTCCATCGTCGCGAAGACGAAACCCTTGTAGCTGTCGAGCTGGGCCACCTGGCGCAGCGGGTACTTCGACTTGTCCAGCTCATCGTGGTAGAAGTCCTTCAAACCCGGGACGCCGACGAGCTCGCCGTCCAGGCCGAACGTCCAACCATGGTACGTGCACATGAAGTTCCGCACGTTGCCCTCGTCGGCCCTGCACACGGCGTTGCCGCGGTGAGTGCAGGTGTTGAGCAGAGCCTTGATGCTCCGGTCCTTCTGCCGGACCACGAGGACGTTGTCGCGGCCCATGGGGGCCTCGAAGAAGTCCCCGCGCTTGGGGATCTGCGTCTCATGACACAGGAACAGCCAGGCACGCCCGAAGATGTGCGTCATCTCCAGCTCGAAGATCTCCTCGTCACTGAAGATCCGGCGGTCCAGCTCACCGGTCGCCACGTTGACGAGCGACTCGAGGTGGCCGGTGGTCCCGGGCGCAGCAATGGCCATGTCTGTTCTCCAGTCGGTGCTTGTGGCGAGTCACGCCGGGTCGAAGGTGTGACCCCAGTACGCCGAAGCGTCATAGGTCACGACCGACCACGTCTCGTCGTCGATGAGCAGTCCGTCGGTGCCGTACTCGATGCCGAAGCCGGACGGCGACTGCACGTAGAACGACAGCATCTTGTCGTTCGTGTGGCGGCCCAGCGAGGCGAGCTGCCGGATCTTGCGCTGGTGCACCCGGTCCAGGGCGCGGCCGACGACATCGAGGTCGTCGACCTCCACCATGAAGTGGTTGATCCCGGTCGGCCCGTCCTTGTACACGGGGGCCACCGCGAGGGAGTGGTGCCGGGGATTGGTGTGCAGGAAGGTGAGGAGCATTCCCGGGACGGGGATGATGTGGTCGCTCACCTTGAAACCGAGTACACGCCGGTAGAACTCGGTCGTCTCCTCGACGTTGTCGCAGACCACCACCACGTGTCCCAGCCCGGTGTCGGCGCCGTCCGGAGCGGTGGTGACGAAGCGCGCCCCGGTGGGCGAGACGAAAGGCTCCTGCAGCATGGTCGCGCCGTAGTGGAACTCGAGCGTGTACCCGGCCGGGTCGGTGCAGCGCAGGAGCCGGCGGACGCCGCGCATCTCGGCGAGCCCTGCATCGTCATTGTAGGCAACCCCGGCGGCGGTCAGTGCGGCCGCCACCTCGTCCAGGGCATCGGGGCCGGACACCTGCCATCCGATGTAGTCGAGCTCGTCGTCTCCGACACGCGCGGTGATCCGATGGGCGCGCTCGTCCATCCGGAGGACCACGGCTTCCTCGCCATCGATCGCGGCGCGGGTCGCGGTCATACCCAGGATCTCGGTCGCGAAGACCTCCCAGTCCTCGAGGCTCTTCACCCGGAATCCCAGATAGCCGAGTGCTTCGACTCTCGTCATGCGTTGATCCGTCCCATCTCGGTGCTGCCCATCTGGTGCTGGTGGCCTGGTCGATCGATCGTGCGGGGCTCGGCGCGCCGGGACAACGAAGCCGTTCCGAATGCCGGACCGGGGCCGGACGTGGGTCAGGCGACCAGCGTGTTGAGGTGGCCCGAGAGCTGCTCGGCCGCCCTGAGCATCACGGCCCGGTACCGCAGGATGGAACGACCACCAGCCCCGGCCGACAACGACAACGCAGCGACCGGCCGGTCGGCCCGCCCCCCGAACACGGGCACCGCGATGCAGGAGACTCCGAGAAAGGCCTCCTCGAAATCAGTGGCATACCCCTGCTGACGGACCCGGATCAGCGCCCGCCCCAACAAGTCCGGCGTCGCGATCGTGAACGCGGTGAACCGGAAATAGCGGGCCGGCACCATCCCACCGATCCCAGACCCGGAGAACGCCAACATCGCCTTCCCCAAGGCCGTCGCATGCTGAGGCCGACGCATGCCCACAGCCGTGTCGATCCGCACCGACTCCGGCCCGAAGAGCTTCTCGACATACAAGACGCTCGAACCAACCGGCACCGCCAGGTGCACCGCCTCCCGAGTCTGCGCATACAACTCGGTCAACACCGGCATCGCACGATCGCGCAAACCGTTCGCCCGTGCGACCGCGACCTGGTTCCCCAGCTCGAACGCCCGCGTCGACAACGCGTACTTGTCGCCCACACGGCACACGTAACCGCTCTCGATCAGCACCACCAGAAGACGATGCGCGGTCGACTTCGGAACGCTGACGACCTTCGCCAGCTCCGAGACACCCATCGCCGCACGAGGACCCCCGAGCGCGTCCAGCAGCGCCAAAGCCTTGCCCGCCGACGTGTCCAGACCGCTCCCGGCCCCCGTGCGCCTGGTCTGCTGGAGCTCCACCAGACCCTCCTCTCACGACTGCCGTCCCTGTGTGTTCCGCTCTAGGGAACACCGAGCATGTGACATATGGTATCTCAGGTGTCAGATTGGTCAACGCCAGAGCAACGGAAGGTGTGAGGAGCACGTGACCTGGACGAGGGCATGCCGTACGTCCGACGTCGAGGAGGGCGAGGGCTACCAGCTCAAGCGAGAGCGCCCGGTCGCCCTCTTCACCGTCGATGACGAGTACTTCGCGATCGACGACACCTGCACCCACGACGAGGCGTCGCTGGCCGACGGCTACGTGGACGGTGACGTCGTCGAGTGCGGATGGCACTTCGCGAAGTTCTGTATCAGGACCGGAGCGGCGCTCAGCCTCCCGGCCACCTGTCCGGTGGCCACCTACGCCGTCAAGGTCGAAGGCGACGACCTGTTCGTCGACCTCCCCGACTGACGCGCCCACCGACCCCCGAGGAGCAGTACAGATGACGTCCCGGATCGACTCAGCCTACGCACTGACAGCCGAGAGCACGAAGCGGATCGTCCGCACCCCGGACTACGAGATCCAGGTGAACGAGGCCGGCGAGGGGCACCCGCTCCTGTTGATCCACGGCACCGGCCCGGGTGCCACGGGCTGGTCGAACTTCGCCCCGAACATCGAGCCCCTGTCGCAGCAGTTCCGCGTGGTGGCGGTCACCATGCCGGGCTGGGGCGAGTCGAGCGCGCAGGACGTCGCGTCCGGGTTCGACCAGGGCGAGGCCGTCAAGCAGCTGATGGACGCGCTCGACATCGAGCGGGCCGCGATCGTGGGCAACTCGATGGGCGGCGGCGTCGGCATCGTCGTGAACGCTCGCTGGCCGGAGCGGGTGTCTCACCTGGTCACGATGGGATCCGGGGTCTGGGCCGTCAACGTGTTGTCACCGTCCGGGATGAGCGAGGGTTTCAAGGTCCTCTACGAGACCTACCTGGACCCGTCGCCGGCGAACTTCAAGCGGCTGGTCCAGGTGATGTGCTTCGACCCCGCATTCGCCACCGACGAGCTCGCCGAACAGCGGTCCAAGGACGCGCTCGCGCACCCCGAGCACCTGCACGACTGGGTCGAGCGCATGAAGGTCGGGCTGGGGAACGAGGCCTTCGCCGCCGCGGCGGCGGCACTGCCGACCTCGAACGTGCCGGCGCTCATCATCCACGGCCGGGATGACCGGACCGTCCACTGGGAGCTCAGCCTCCGCGCCCTGTCGATGATCCAGGACTCCCGGATGGTCATGCTGAACCGGTGCGGCCACTGGGCGCAGCTCGAGCACGCCGCGGAGTTCAACCAGCTCGTGACCGACTTCGTCACCCACCACTGATCAACACCGGCAACAGACAGAAGGACGGCATCACGTGAGCGGACTCCAGGACCGGGTCGTCCTCGTCACCGGCGGTGGCTCCGGTGTCGGGCGGGCGATTGTCGACCGCTTCCTAGACGAGGGCGCGCGGCTCGTGGTCCTCGAACGGGACCCCGAGAAGGCGGCCTCGCTGGCCTCGCGCGGCAGCAGCGAGCTGGTCACCGTGACCGGCGACGTCACCAGGTACGCGGACAACGAGAAGGCCGTGGCCACGGCCGTGGAGGAGTTCGGCCGGCTCGACGTGTTCATCGGCAACGTCGGCCTGTGGGACTTCAACCGCACCCTGGTCGACCTCTCCCCGACCGAGCTCGAGGCCGGATTCCACGACCTCTTCACCGTGAACGTACTGGCCTACCTGCTGGGCGCGCGGGCGGCCGCTGCCGCGCTCCGGGAGTCGCGCGGCACGATCATCCTCACGCTCTCGAACGCGTCCTTCTACCCGCAGGGCGGCGGCGTCCTCTACACCGCGACGAAGCACGCCGGGCTCGGCGTCGTGCGGCAGCTGGCCTACGAGCTGGCGCCCGAGATCCGGGTGAACGGGGTGGCCCCGGGCGGGATGGCCACCAACCTGAGCGGGCCGAAGTCACTGGGGCTCGAAGAGCGCCGGATCACCGACATCCCGATCCAGGAGTACCTCGAGAAGTACTCGGCCCTCGAGCGGGCGATCGAGCCGGCCGACTACGTCGGCGCCTACGCCATGCTGGGGTCGAGCCGGGACGCGCTCACCGTCACCGGCACCGTCTTCGACATCAGCTCGGTGGGTACGCCGCACCGCTCCGCGCCGTGACCACCGAGCCGCCCGCGTCCCCGGTCCGCTCCGCTGAACGCGGTTCTCGACCGGAGCGCCGGACACCCGCGACGATCGCCCCATGACAGTCAACGGCGACGGGGCGAGGTACTCGCCGTTCGATCTGACGGGCAAGGTCGCGCTGGTCACGGGCGGCAACGGCGGCATCGGTCTCGGCATGGCCGAGGGTCTCGCCCGTGCCGGAGCCGCGGTCGCCATCTGGGGCCGGGACGCCGCGAAGCTCGACAAGGCCGCCGCACTGCTGTCCGAGTGCGGGGCCCGGGTGCACGCCGCCGCCGTCGACGTCAGCGACGCCGATGCCGTCGCGTCCGCGGTCGAGGGCACGGTCTCGACCCTTGGCCGGATCGACTCGGTGTTCGCGAACGCGGGCGTGGGCGGCCGCACCAAGTTCCTGGATCTCGACGCCGCCGAGCTGCACCGGGTGATGGCGATCGACCTCGAGGGCGCGCTCTGGACCCTGCGCGAGGTGGCGCGGCACATGGTCGAGCGGGCGAAGGCCGGCGACCCCGGAGGCTCGCTGGTGACCACCTCGAGCGTGTCCGCCGTCCGCGGGGCACCCACGCTGCAGTCCTACTCCGCGGCGAAGGGCGCGCTCATCTCGGTCACCAAGGGGCTCGCCGTCGAGTTCGGTCGGTACGGCATCCGGGCGAACACCGTCATCCCCGGCTGGATCCGCACCGAGATGACCGCGGGCAGCTTCGACCGCCCCGAGGTGCAGGACGCGATCCTCAAGCGCGTGCCGATGCGGCGCTGGGGATCGCGTGCGGACTTCGCCGGCATCGCGGTGTACCTCGCCTCCGACGCATCGACCTACCACACCGGCGACACCCTGGTCGTCGACGGTGGCTACACGATCGCCTGAGAGGGCGCCACGGACATGGATCGGATGAGTGAACAGATGAGTGAGCAGGCGGCCGACAGGCCCGTCCTCGTTGTCGGCGCGACCGGGAAGCAGGGCGGGGCCACCACGCGAGCGCTCCTCGCGGCCGGAACACCGGTGCGGGCCCTGGTGCGGGACCCCGACTCCGAGCGCGCCAAGGCGCTCGTCGAGCTCGGGGCGAGCCTGGCGGTCGGTGACCTCTACGACGCGGAGTCCCTCGTGGCGCCGTGCACAGGGGTGCGGGCGATCTTCTCGGCCCTCACGCCGGACATGATGAACCCGGCGGCCGACGCCGAGCGGGTCCACGCGCGCAACCTGGTCCCGGCGGCCGTCAAGGCCGGGGTGCCCCACTTCGTCCAGACGTCGGTGTCCGGCGCCGGCCGCCACACCTCGGCTCCCGGATGGGACGAGGCTCGCTGGCACCGCTCGTACCACGAGGCCGTGGCACCGATCAGCGAGTACTGGGAGAGCAAGGAAGACGTCAACGACCTGGTCCGGAACGCGGGCTTCCCCGCCTGGACCATCCTCTACCCCTCCACGTTCATGGAGATGTTCAACCGACCGTCGGTCTACTTCGAGGGCCGCACCGGCAACCGGCTGATGGCCGCCGTCAACCCCGACAGCATCTACGCGCTCATCGCCGTCGAGGACATCGGCCGCGCGGCCGCGGCCGCGATCGCCGACCCCGAGCGGTTCAACGGCGTCGAGCTGGAGCTCGCGGGTGACGTGCTCACCTTCGAGGAGATCGCCGGGGCGCTGTCGCGGGCCTGGGACGAGGAGATCCTGCCCCCCGAGCTGCCGATGTCGCCCGAGCAGGCGCTAGCCAAGGGCATGGTCCCGCCCATCGCGCAGGCGAGCGAGTGGAACCGGGACGTCCCGGCGACGGCCCGGCGCGAGCACCTCGAGAAGTACGGCATCACCCCGCTCGACCTCGAGACATGGGCGAGGAAGTCGCGCAAGGCATGAGCCCGAACGAGCAGGTCGAGAGCCTGACCCACGCGCTCCTCGAGAAGTACCCCCCGGCCACGACCGACCGGGCGGAGTTCCTCGCCGCCCAGTACGACGCCGGGCTGACGTGGGTGCACCACCCCGTCGGCCAGGGCGGGCTGGGGGCCGACCGCGCCTCACAGCGCACGGTCTTCGCGCTGCTGACCGCGGTCGGGGCGCCGAACCTGCAGGTGGAGAGCCGGCTGGCCTACTCGATGGGCGCGCCCACCGTGGTCGCGTGGGGTACGCCCGAGCAGCAGGAGCGCTACCTGCGGGCCATCGCGACGGGCGAGCGGTGGTGCCAGCTGTTCTCCGAGCCGGGCGCCGGCTCCGACCTGGCCGCCATCGACGCGCGGGCCGTCCGCGACGGCGACGGCTGGCGGGTCACCGGGCAGAAGGTCTGGACGTCGATGGCCACGACCTCCCAGCGGGGGATGCTGCTGGCCCGGACCGATCCGAGCCTGCCCAAGCACCGCGGCCTGACCTACTTCGCGCTCGACCTGGCGACCCCCGGCGTCGAGATCCGGCCGCTGCGCCAGATGACCGGCGAGGCGGAGTTCTTCGAGGTCTACCTGACCGACGTGGTCGTCCCCGACGCCGACCGGCTGGGCCCCGTCGACGGGGGCTGGAAGGTCGCCATGTCGACGCTCATGAACGAGCGCGACATGTTCGGCACGAAGGCGACCGAGGCGGGCCCCGTCGACGTCGCGCTCGACCTGTACGGCGAGCTGTACCGCCGTGATCAGCAGAGCGCGAGCGCCTTCCGGCCGCGGATGGTGCAGCTCTGGCTGCGCGGCCACGTGCTGAAGGTCTACGCCGCCGGTGCCGCCCGGCGGGCGACCGGGGGACCCGGTCCGGAGAGCTCGGTGAGCAAGGTCGGGTTCGCCGAGCTGAACAAGGCCGGCTACGAGCTGTGCCTCGACCTGCTCGGCGACGACGCGCTCCTGTACGACACCTACGAGCCCGACGCGCTCACCGGCCGCCCCGGCGGGAGCGCACCCGTGGACGCGCGTCGGCTCTTCCTGCGCTCCCGGGCCAACTCCATCGAAGGTGGGACGACGGAGATCATGCGCAACATCCTCGCCGAGCGGGTCCTCGGCCTGCCGGCCGAGCCGAGTGTCGACAAGGACCTTCCCTACTCCGAGCTCCGGCGTGGCTAGCCCGGCCACGACCACAGCGACCGTGGTCGAGTCCGAGGACCTCCGCGACCTCCGCTCGACGGTGGCGCGGATGGTGGCCCGCACCGCTCCGGAGCCGGTCGTGCGCGAGCACCTCGACTCCGCGGACGGGTTCGACCGGGCGGCCTGGACGCGGCTGGCCACCGAGATCGGTGTCCAGGGGCTGGCCGTCCCGGAGGAGTACGGCGGGGCGGGCTGCGGGATCCGCGAGCTGGTGGTCGCCGCCGAGGAGCTCGGCTACGGGCTGTTCCCCGGGCCGTTCCTGTCCACCGTGCTCCTGAGCGCCACGCTCGTCGCCCGTTCGCGGGACGCCGGGGCGATGCAGGCCCTGCTCCCGGGGATCGCCGACGGGTCACTCGTGTGCACGCTGGCCCTGCCTCGACACGCCGCGGGCTGGGATGCCGACGCCACCCCGGTGACGGCCGCCCGGACCGGGGACAGCTGGACCCTGACGGGCACGCTCCCCAATGTCCTCGACGGCCAGGTCGCCCGCGTCCTCCTGGTGCCGGCCCGGCACGACGACGTGGTCTCGGTGTTCCAGGTGGATGCCGGCGCGGCGAACGCGGTGAACCTCCGGGTCGAGCCGGTGCTCGCCATGGACCAGACGCGGCGGTTCGCCCACGTCGGGTTCGCCGGGGCGCCGGCCACCCTGGTCGGCGAGCCGGGAACCGCCGGAGCGCTCCTCGCCGCCGCCGGGGCGGTCGCCGCCGTCGGGCTGGCCGCCGACCAGGTGGGCGGGGCGCGCCGGATGCTCGAGGTCACCGCCGAGTACGCGCGCACCCGGTACCAGTTCGGCCGCCCGATCGGCTCCTTTCAGGCGGTGAAGCACGCTCTCGCGAACATGCTCATCGACACCGAGCTCGCCCGGGCGGCGCTCGACGACGCGGTTCGTGCAGTGGACGACGAGGCCCCGGACCGGGACCTCGCGGTGAGTGCCGCGAAGGTCGTGTGCTCGGATGCCTACTACGCCGTCGCCGCGGCCGCCATCCAGCTGCACGGCGGGATCGGCGTCACCTGGGAGCACAGCGCGCACCTCTACTTCAAGCGCGCGACGGCGGACCGGATCCTCCTGGGCACCCCGGCCCACCACTCGAACCGGCTGGCCGGCGCGCTCGGTCTGTGAGCTGCATTCGGGGCATGTGAGCTGCCTGGCCTGGCGCCGGTGGCTCGGGACCGGCACTCGCCCAGGCCGCTGGGATTACCCGCCCGGCGCGGCTGGGATCTCCAGTCCGCGCCGGGCGAGCTCCCTCGCGAACCGGCCGGTCAGGATGGCCGCGCTTGGGGACGTGCCTGGTCCCTCCGTGCCGGCGGGGTCGGGGTGGCCGCTGCAGTCGAGATGAATCGTCCCGAACCGCTCGTGGAGCTCGTCGTAGATGCCGTTGAGCTCCTGCATCCGGGATCGCAGACGCGCGGAGTGGGTGCTGGTCAGCGGGCCCGGCCGCCGGGCGTCGAGCCGGGTCGTGAGCACCACGGCGCCCCGCTGGGAGAGCACCTGGACGCAGTGCACGAGGTGTGCCCGCGCCTCGGCCCGGTCCCACTCCCGGCGCCGCACGTCGACCAGCCCGGAGGCCAGAGCCACCAGGTGCGGACGGTGGGCGACGGCGGCGCGCAGCTGCACCCGCCGGACGTCGTAGGTCGAGGCCCTGGCGCTCCGGACGTCCCACCATGACAGGTCGTGCGCGGTGCCGATGGCTCCGGCCAGCTGCTGTGGCCAGTCCGTCAACCAGGACCCGTTCGCCCGCCAGGTCGCGCCGTCGCCCATGACCGCCAGCCGGACGTAGCAACGGTCCGCACCGGTCGTGGACGTGCGCTTGGGCGCCGCAATGGCCAGTTCCGGCGGCTGCCATCCGATCTCGGCCATGGTCGAGCTCCTGATGTCATGGTGGGAGTCATATCCTTCGCGCCGCCAGCTTCATCGGTCCGGACGCCCACCGACATTCGCGTATCCACCTACATGCCTACCTATGCCCCGGCTATCCTCCTGACGATGGGTCGGTTCGCTCACCGCGCCGACGGCGCCTCGTTGCCCGTCGAGGTCACGAGCTTCGTGGGCCGCAGGAATGAGTTGAGCGAGGCCAGGAAGCTGCTCTCGTCGTCGCGGCTCGTCACGCTCACTGGTCCCGGCGGAGTGGGCAAGACACGGCTGTCCATGCGCGTCGCAGACCAGGCCCGTCGTGCGTTTCCCGACGGGGTGGTGCTCGTCGAGCTGGCCGAGGTGCGCAGCGCCGAGCTCGTTCCGCACGCGGTCGCCCTGGCCCTCGGCTTCCGCGACGATCCCTCCGGCTGGACGGCCGAGACCCTGGCCGAGCGGCTCGCGCCGAAGCACCTGCTGCTGGTCCTGGACAACTGCGAGCACCTCGTCGTGACGTGTGCCCTGCTGATCCGGCGGATCCTCGCCCGTGCACCCGACGTCCACGTCCTGACCACCAGCCGCGAGCCGATGAAGATCGCCGGCGAGCACACCTACGCCGTGCCGCCGCTACCGGTTCCGGCCTGGGACGACAGCTCCCGGACGGCCGATCTCGAGCACCACGACAGCGTGCGCCTGTTCCTCGACCGTGCCGAGGCGCGGGTGCCGGGGTTCGTCCTGACCGAGGACAACGCGCCGCACGTGGCTCAGATCTGTCAGCGTCTCGACGGGATCCCCCTGGCGATCGAGCTCGCCGCCGACCGGGTGCGCGCCCTGCCTGTCGAGCAGATCAACGCGCGGCTCGGCTCCCGGCTCCGGCTCCTGACGACGGGCGATCGCAGTGCCTCCGCGCGCCACCGGACCCTGCTCGCCTCGATCGCGTGGAGCTACGACCTCTGCACCGAGCCCGAGCAGCTCCTGTGGGCGCGCCTGTCGGTGTTCCCGAGCAGCTTCGTCATTTCCGCCGTCGAATCGGTCTGCACCGGCAGTGACGACGCTGACCTGGCCCCCGACGACGTCGTCGACCTGCTGACCGAGCTGGTCGAGAAGTCCATCCTGGTGCGGGAGGAGGATCCCGGCCCCGAGGCGAGGTACCGGATGCTCGGCGCCATCCGCGAGTTCGGCCACGAGCGGCTCGCCGAGTGCGGCGGCGTCTCCTGCGCGCGGGAGCGGCTCGTCGACTGGTGCTCACGGCTCGCGACCGAGTACCGGGAGGGCTGGTTCGGGCCCGGTCAGCGGGAGTGGTCCCGCCGGCTGCGCCGGGAGCACCAGAACGTCGCGTCCGCGCTGCGCTTCGCGCTGGACGGCGGGAAGCCCGCGCAGGCGATGAGCATCGCCTCCGACCTGAACCTGTACTGGGTGACAGCCGGACTGATGTCGGAGGGTCGGCACTGGCTCAGGCGAGGCGTCGAGGAGTCCGCCCCGGGCACACCGGCTCGCACCACGGCCCTGCGCTGGCTCGCGTACTTCTCCTTCTACCTTGGTGACAGCGCCGACGTGGCTCGGCTCATCGCCGACGCGTGGGCCGAGCTCGGACCCGAGCCGGCCCCCGCCGACGTGGCCTACCTGCGTTTCGTCGAGGGCATGGCTCAGCTCACCAGTAGCGATGCCCACGGGGCTCAGGCCCCACTCGACGAAGCATTGCACCTGTTCACGCTGACCGACGAGGTCGTCGGACGGGCGCATGTTCTCCTGGGATACGGGGTCACGCAGTGGCTGTGTGGCGAGCTCACCTCGGCACAGCAGCTGCTCCGGGAGTGCCTGCGCATCACCGGCCAGTACGTCGAGAGCACCTTGCACTCGAGTGCACTCATGAACCTGGGCCTGGTCCTGCGAGACGCCGGCGAGCCCACGGTAGCCGAGGCCATGGTGCTCGAAGCCCTGCAGCTCAAGGCACATGACGAAGAAGACATCGGTCAGGCGATGTGTCTAGACGCACTCGCATGGTTCAGTGTCGCCGACGATCCGCGGCGCGCTGCAACCCTCTCCGGGTGCGCCGAGACCGCGTGGCGGCGCAGCGGCGCCTCCATCGAGAGCGTGGGAGCCCTGCGAACATTCCGAGATGCCTCGCTCGAGCATCTGCGCGACGTGCTCCCTGAGCACGCCCTCGACTCGCTCACGGCATCGGGTGCCCGCCTGTCGTCAACTCAGGCACTGGACTACGCCATGGGTGTTCCGGACCGCGGCGGCGCGAACCAGGATCAGATCGCGGTGTTCCGGCCCCTGACCGCGCGGGAGTGGCAGGTCGCGCAACGGGTCGCAGAGGGACTCGGAAACCGGCAGATCGCAGGCCGCCTCGCCATCTCGCCCCGTACCGTCGACGCCCACGTGGCACACATCCTGGACAAGCTGGCATTCGGCAGCCGGACCCAGGTGGCTACTTGGGTGACCGAACGCCTCCGGGAGCCGCGTTACTGACGGACGAGGAGCATGCCCCTGACATATGCTGTATCGAACAGTGCACGTACTCGCCGGAGGTAGCCTTTCATGATCGAGCGACCGGATAATCTGACCGATCTGGTCTCCGCTGCGATCCGACGGCGACTCGTTGATGCCAGCCTGCCACCGGGCAGCTCGGTCAGCGAGGCAATGCTGTCCAAGGACCTACAAGTCAGCAAGACGCCGGTCCGCGAGGCCCTGCTGGAACTGCGCCATCTCGGCCTGGTCGAGCCGACGGGACGAGGGCTGCGCGTCGTCGTGCCGACCAGCAGGTCCATCCGTGACGCGTTCGAGGTGCGCGCGGGCCTCGAGGCAGCCGCGGCCAGACACGCGGCCGAACGGGCAACCCGCGAGCAGAAGACCGAACTGGTGGGGCTCGCACTTGCATCCGGCGAGGTCGCAGGCGACTTCGAGGCGTTCCGCGAAGCGGACACAGCCTTCCACCTGGCCATCGCCGCAGCCGCCGACAACGCGATGCTGCACAAGGCAGTGGAGGACGCGGTGGTCCTCACCCAGGTTCTGCGTCAGCGCGACATCCACCTCAACCGTGACCTCGGCCCGGACGCCAAAGAGCACGTCAGGATCGCGCGGGCCATCAAGTCGGGCGACGGCACCGCTGCCGCCGACCGCCTCTCCGGGCACCTCCTCCGGATCATGGAACAGCTCCTCGATGCCTTCGCGCAGGCAGAGAATGTGGTCGAGCCCCGACCTGCGGGACTTCGCTCCCTGGTCTGAGCGCGTATCAGCGAAAACCCTCGGCGCGCGCCGGACCATCCCGCCACTCCAGCGCCGCCTTCAGCCCGCCCTCACGGAGCCGCAGGGCAAAGTCCCTGGCCCCGGGCCGCAACGCCCCACTCAGTGAGTGCATTGTCCACGCCTGGTTGAAGTGCGTCCGCATTCCCATGATCTCATAGGCCTGGTTGAGGGACTCCTTGTTGGCGGCGAGCAGGGACGGCGCGATGTGGCTCATCGCGCGCAGCTCGCGCATGGTCTGCTCCTCGAGCTCGTCGGCGGGGAACGACTTCGCGACCCACCCCATGGCGGCCGCCTCGGCACCGGTCACGCTGTTGCCGGTGAGCTGCAGGTACTTCGCCTGTGCCATGGTCATCTTCCAGGGGAAGTACGGGATGTCGGGCGAGGTCATGCCGCGCATCGGAGGGTAGCCGATCTGGGCGTCGTCGGCGACGAAGGCGATGTCGCACAGCGACATCAGCTCAGTACCGCCGGCCAGGCAGTGGCCGTGCACCATCGCGACGACGGGCTTGAGCAGCTCCCAGACGTTCATCCAGTCTCGCAGGCAGCTACGGGCCCACTGGTCGGTCCAGCCGTCGAACTCCTCGGCATCGATCCACCGTTCCGGACGGGTCCCGTCGTCCCAGTAGGACTTCGCCTCCGGGGCCCCGGGCGCCGCCTCGGGCCGCGGTGCGGTCGAGAGGGCATAGCCGCCAGAGAATGACGGCCCGTTGGCCCGGATCAGGATGACGGTGACGTTGTCATCGCGCTCGGCTGTGCGGAGCGCGTCGATGATCTCGCGACGCAGCCGGAAGGTGAGGGCGTTCCGTCGCGCCGGTTGGTTCAAGGTCACGGTGGCGATCCGGGCCTCGACGGAGTAGAGGATCTCCTGGTATCCCGTCGGGGGATCGCCGGCCTGAGACATGGTGGTCATGACTGCCGCTCCTCGGGTGCTGGGACTTGTCGGAGCCGGGCTCGGAGCTCCGACTTGAGCACCTTCCCGGTCGGGTTGCGCGGAAGGGGGTCGGTCAGGACGACGATGGCCGACGGGACCTTGTACGCCGCGGCGCGCTCGGCCACGTGGCGTCGAAGCTCCGCTGCGGTGACCACCGCCCCCAGGCGTACCTGCACGGCCGCAGCCACCTCCTCGCCGAGCAGCTCGTGCGCTACGCCGAAGACCCCGGTGTCGACCACGTCCGGGTGGGTCGCGAGCAGCCCCTCGACCTCCGCGCAGTAGACGTTCTCGCCACCGCGCAGGACCACGTCCTTGATCCGGTCGACGATCCGGAGGAAACCTTCGTCGTCGACGGTCACCAGGTCACCGGTCGGGAACCAGCCTTCGGTGTTGAAGAAGGGCTCGTCCGGCCGGTTCCAGTAGCCCCGGCCCAGCGTGGCGCTCCGCATCCATGCCTCCCCGACCTCGCCCGGGCCGGCGTCGGTCCCGTCGGCGGCGACCACCCGCACCTGGGAGACGGGGAAGGGCCGCCCGACCGCGTCGGTCCGGTCGAAGAAGTCCGACGACGCGATACCGACCATGGCCCCTGTGGTCTCGGTCAGCCCGTACCCGGTGCTGGCCATGACGCTCCGGTCGAACTGCCGGCCGATCCGCTCGATCTGGTTGCCGGGGGTGGGTGCGCCGCCGGTCCCGATCTGGCGCAGGGTGGGCAGCGTCGTACCGGCCGCCTCCGCCTCGTCGAGCAGCCCCCGCACCATCGTCGGCACGCCCGCGAAGCCGTCGAGGCCGAGCGTGTCGATGAGCTCGACCGCGCGGCGGGCGTCCCAGCGGCGCATGAACACCAGGTGCTGCCCGCGCAGGGCGGCGATGAGGAGCTTGGGCAGGTTGGAGATGTGGAACAGCGGGCCGCCGACGAGGGCCTGCGACGGGGTGCGGGCCGGCCGGACCGGCTCCGAACGGGCCCGGTTCACGGCCGCGTGGAGCGCACCCTGGTAGAGGATGTTCGTCATCGCCGTGGCATGCGCACGATGCGTGGACACGACGCCCTTGGGCCGCCCCGTGGTGCCCGAGGTGTACATGATCGTGGCGTCGTCGTCGGGCGAGATCGCCGCCGCGATTGCCTCGAGGTCGGCGGGGCCGCCGGCCACGAGCTCGTGCCACGCCAGGTCGCCCCACTGCGGCCCCGCTTCGGCCTCGACCACCGTGCGGAGCGCCGGCAGAGCAGTGCGCTGCTGATTGACGAGCCGCGCACGCTCCCCGTCGGCGAACAGCACGGTGGCGCCGGAATCGCCCAGCACATGGGCCAGCTCCGCGCCGGTCCACCAGGAGTTGAGCGGCACGGCGACCGCCCCGAGGCTCATTGCCGCGGCGAACGAGAGTGCCCACTCCGGGTAGTTGCGCATCGCGATCGCTACCCGGTCACCTGGGCGAACCCCGTGGTCGGCGATCAGGCTCCTGGCCACCCGACCCACCGCGTCGGCGTACTCCGACCAGCTCACAGTGCGGTCCTCGTAGGACAGCGCCGGGGCGTCACCCCACGACGCTGCCCGTCCGAACACCTCGGCGAGCGAGGAAGGAGCATTCCGGTAGACGGTCACCGGCTCTCCGCGCACCTGCTCCACGGAGGTCTCGAAGTCGGCGCCTGGCGCCACCAACGCCGCCTCGATCGCCGCCCGCGAGAACGCCTCGCCGGCGGCATCGCCGCTGCCGTTCCATTCCAACTTCCTTACACCAGACCTTCCGAAAGGGCGGCATCGATGCCGGCCTTGTCGCCGAGGTAGCTCGCCTCCAGCAGCTCCGCGTCCCGCCGGAGCTCCTCCGCCGTACCCTCGGCGACGACCGAGCCGTGGGCCATCACGTATCCGCGGTCGGCGACCGACAGGGCGGCGAGGATGTGCTGCTCGACGAGGAGCACACCCAGCCCCTGCTCGTCGGCGATGTTGCGCACGATCGGGAGCAGCCGCTCGACGATGATCGGTGCCAGGCCGAGGCTCATCTCGTCCAGGAGGATCACGTCGGGGTCCGAGAGCAGCGCGCCGGCGAGGGCCAGCATCTGCTGCTCGCCACCGGAGAGCAGACCGGCCCGGCGCCCCATCAGGTCCGCGAGCACCGGGAAGTGGACGAGGACGTCCTCGACTGCCACCCGCGACTTGCGGTGCCGGCGCAGACGCAGGTTCTCCGCCACCGTGAGCCGGTAGAACAGCCCGCGGCCCTCCGGAACGATGGCGAGCCCGCGCCGCGCCACGACGTGTGCGGCGGCGGGCGCCGGCCTACCACCCACGTCGACCGCGCCACCCAGCTTCGGCAGGGCGCCGGCGATCGTCAGCAGCGTGGTCGTCTTGCCGGCTCCGTTTGCTCCCAGTAGGCACACGACCTCCCCGGCGGAGACGGTCAGGTCCAGGTCACGGACGACGGCAAGCTTCCCGTAACCACAGGTGAGGCCACGGGTCTCGATGAGCGCGGTCACGATACGACCTCATCGAGCTCGCCGTGTGCATCGGCGGCGACGTCCAGGGTCTCGAGCGTCTGGCTGCCCAAGTACGACGCGCGCACGCGGGGGTCGTTGCGGACCTCGTCGGGGGTCCCCGTGGCGATCTGCTTGCCGAACTCGATCACGTAGACGCGGTCGCAGACGCGCATCACCAGGTGCATGTCGTGGTCGATGAGCAGACAGCCGACGCCGGTTCCGGCGATCCGGCGCAGTTGGTCACCGAAGGCGACGCTCTCGGTGCTGTCCAGCCCGGCGGCCGGCTCGTCGAGCAGCAGGACCTGCGGCTCCATCGCCAGTGCTCGGGCGAGGCCGACCGCCTTCTGCCGAGGCAGCGGCAGCTCGGTGGGCTTGCGCTGCGCGACGTCGGTCAGCGACATGAGCGCCAGCGCCCGTTCAGTTGCGGCGGACGGCGGTGTGCTCGGCCGCACGATGTCCCGCAGCATCCCGAACGCCTCGTTGCCCGTCTCGTTGGCGACCCGCACGTTGTCGCCGACCGACAGGTCGTCGAAGAGCTCCCCGGCCTGCCAGGTCCTGACCAGGCCGCGTCTCGCCCGCTCGTAGGCCGGCCGGCCGTCGAGGCGGACACCCGCCAGGGTCACCTCGCCGGAGCTGCGGGTGAACCCGGTGAGCGCGTCCACGAAACTCGTCTTGCCCGCGCCGTTCGGACCGATGAGCCCGACGATCTCGCCGGCGCGGACCTCGATGTCGACGTTCGACACGGCCTCGAGGCCTCCGTATCGCACGGTGGTACCGCGGCTGGACAGGACCACCTCGCCGATCTGCCGGGAGGGCGCCTCAACGGCGATGGTCTCCGGCTCCACCACCTCCGGTACGGAGGGCGCCGCAGGCCTGCGCGTCGCGAATCTGGCACGCAGCTTCTCGAAGTCCGACCGGCCCTTCCCGGCGATCCCGATCGGGTTGAACAGGACCGTGAGGATCAGCGAGACGCCCATGATGAGGGAGTAGTAACTACCGAGGTCGAGAACCTGGGACGCGAACACGTAGATGATGCCGAGGCTCGCGGAGAGCCCGGCGAGAAGCGCACCGCTCATGCTGGTGATTCCCTGCAGATAGGCGACCGCGAGGAACGACAGCCCGATGAACACCCCGAAGGACTCGGCGGAGAGCTGGCCACGGCTCTCACCGATGAGCCCGCCGGCGATGCCCGCCAGGAAGGACGCTGCCGCGAACGCCGCCAGCTTGACGCGCGCGACGTTGATCCCGATGGCCGCGGCGGCGCGCTCGTTCGACCGGATCGCCAGCATCGTCCGGCCGGTGCCGGCCCGGATCAGGTTACCCACGCAGACGAACGCGATCATCACGACGACGAGGACCATGATGCCGAAGGGCAGCCTCGCGATCTCCCCACCACCGCGCACCGAGAGGTCCAGGCCGAACAGGTTCGGCTCGGGGATGAGGTTTGCCGTGGCTGAGACGATCTTGGGATTGTTGAAGACGAAGTCCTGGAGCGTGAGTGCCGCCGCCAGCGTCACCACGGCGAGCTGGGCACCGCGGATGCGCAGGGCGGGAATGCCGACGAGGACACCTGCCAGGGCAGCCACGACCCCCGCGATGAGCAGGGAGAAGGGAAACGGAACGCCGTCCAGCTTGGAGAGGACGAGACCGGCGACCCCAGCGAAGGCGGCCTGCGCCAGCGAGATCTGCCCGAGCATGCCGGTCAGCAGCACCAGGGACAGGGCGATCAGCGATACGGCGAGGCTGGTGATGACGCCGAACCGGTAGGTGCCGGAGGTGAGGAGAAGGGCGGCGAGACCGACGACCGTCCACAGCGCGATGGTGCGCGGCTTGTTCCGCGGGATCAGCACCGCCGGGAGCGACGACCGCACGTCGTCACCGCGGCTGGGGATCGCGCGGCCCAGCACGAAGAGCGCCACGACGATCACCAGGAAGGGCACCACGTTGGTGAGCCCCTGCTTCGCCCACTCCGGCCACCAGTCCTTGGTCTGGGAGAGGTACTGCAGCTCGGACTGGACCACGCCGAGCGCCAGGGCGCCGATCAGGCCGACCCGCAGCGAGGACAGCCTGGCCAGCAGGGCACCCGCGAGTGCGGGAACCACCAGGAGCGGCATGGTCTGGGGCGACAGGGCGCCGGTTGCCGGTCCCGCCAGTACCAAGATCAGGGCAGTGAACATGGAGGCCACTGTCCAGGTGACCAGACCGGTCACCGAGGGCGACAGCCGGGCGAACCCGGCCGCGCGCTCGTTCTCCGCGGAGGCTTGGATGGCCAGCCCCATCCGGGACCTCGTGAACCACACCGCGAGCGCTACCGACAGCACGATGGCGATGCCGATCAGCCAGAGCCGATCCTCGGCGACCTTGACACCGGCCAGCGACACCGATCCCTGCGGGAGCGTCACCGACCGGAGCAGCGGATCGGTGCCGTACTTGAGTCCGACGACGGCCTGGAGCGTGAGGAGGATACCGACGCCGGCGACCACCTTCGCCAGAGGTGGTGCCTTCCGGAGCGGCCTCGAGATCGCCAGCTCGATCAACGCACCGAGCACTCCGGCGACCAGCACCGCGATCGCCACGGCCGCCCACGTGGGTGGCGTGCCGACGTCGAAGGCAGGAAGCCACGGTATCGGCAGTGTCAGCTGCCCGCGGGTCAGCGCCTCGTAGACGTACATGGGCACGGCCGCTATCGCCGCAGCGGCGAAGTTGATCATGCCGGTACCCTGGTACGTCAGCACGATCCCGAGCGTCAGGGCGGCGTACACCGCTCCGACCCCCAGGCCGAGCACGAGGAAGAGGAAGATCTCGCTCACGATGTGCCTCTCGGGCTCTCGCTCGAAGTTGAACAGGTCCCGCTAGGGCCGGACGGATGAGATGTCGACCGGCTGGTCGGGCAGCGGGGCAAGCTTCTTGTCCGCGCCCGGAGTGGCGTAGACGTTGCCGGTGCCACATGCGGTCGTGCCGGGCCAGGTCGGCTTCGCGCAGTCCCACCCGTTGGTCCGGAAGGGCTCACGCGCGCCCTTCCAGGTGGCCATACCAGTGTGAACGACTTCGGCGGTCAACTGGTCCGTCTTGGCACCACCGATGTCGCGAAGCGCCTGAGCGGCCATGAGCGCGGTGTAGAAGCCGGTCTGGCGCTGGGTCACGCTGCCGCCCGCCGGTAGGCCGGCGGTGTACTCGGTGAAGGCGTCGAGGTCGGGCTGCACAGCGGCCGGGATGCTGGCGAACTCGGGGAGGTAGTAAGAGGCGCTGAACAGCACCTTGTCCAGCAGGCTCGAGCTGAGCTTGGGAACGATCTCGATGTTCGACCCGGCGGAGAGGTAGCCGCCGAAGCCCGCGGATCGGAACGCCGGCACTGCCGCGAGTGCGTCGGCGGCGACGTAGGTGCTGAGGGCATCAGGCCCCCAGGCGAGGACCGTTGCGGCCTGGACCGACCAGTCGGACTGGGCGGGGACGTAGAAGACCTTCGTCGTGAGGCCCAGCTTGGTCCCGGCGGGGGCGATGATCGTGTCGTAGCTCTGGTGGCTCGTCGGAGCGTCCACCATGACGACGGCGATCTTCGAGGCCCCAAGCTTCTTGAGCTGGATGAGGTTGGCGGCGTAGCCCTCCTCCGCCGACCCCTGCATGAAGAAGGCGTCACCCACCGCCGCGTTCATACCGGGCGTCAGCGGGAATGCCCCGATCTCGGCGAGCTTTGCCGACCTCAGCACCGGGAGCATTGCGTCGGCGCCGAAGTCGGCGCCCTGGGCGGACAGCACCGCCTTCTGCTCGACGAACTGGTTCGCGCAGTTCACCGACGACTCGGGCGTCGCATCGGTCTTGCAGTCGATCGACTTGAGCGGATGGCCGTTGATGCCGCCCAGCTGCTCGTTGACGTACTTCACCCCGGCATCGAATCCGTTACGGAGCTCGGGGAGCGAGACGGAGCCGCCCTCGAGGTTGTGGAAGCCGATCGTGACCGGGGTCTTCGCGTTGTCCGCAGGATTGCCGGACGTCGCGACGGCGGAGGATCCTGCGCCTGAACTCGCATTGGACGCGCCGCCCGAGCCACCGCTTCCGCAGGCAGTACCCATGGCGAGCACTGCGGCGAGACCAACTCCCGCCGCGAACTTCGATGTTCTCACTGCGTCGCCTCTCGGTTAAGCAGACGGCCACGCCGTCTGTCCTGTCCCCACCGAACATGCGATTCACGTCACGGAGTCGCTGGGGCACCGTACGGTACATCAGATAGCGTATGTCGCAATAGCTATCGCGCTGCCTTGAGTTACGGGCGGGTTTCGCCGTTCCCGGTGGTCAGGGCGCCGGCACGCGGACCGCATCGATGGAGGACGCGTCGGCCCGCCGGCGGATGCCCTCGTCGCTGCCACCGCGCCCGGCACGAACCGGGGTCGTGCAGAGCTCCCGACCCAGCGGCGGACGAGCGGCGCTCGGCCGGGGAGCCGGATCACACCGGTGAACCCTCCGCCTCGATCTCACGCCGATATTCGCGCTCTCACCGGGGTGCGTCCAGATGGCGCCGGCCGCGCCGGCGGCGATCCCCCTCGGCAGCCCAAGTCCCCATCGTCGCCAGCCTGTCAGGTACCCGTCGTCCCACCGGTCGGTCGAGAGAGGTCAGCCGCCAGGCGGGGACTCGACACGGAAGCAGACCGCGGTCTCGGTGAGCAGTCACGACCCGTCGAGGCCCGTGCGATGGCGCGCGCCGCGCCGTCGGGCTCGACGAGGATGCTCGTCCCGTCACCGTCGGGCGAGCGCGGCAGATTGGCACCGTCGGCACCCCACCGACCAGAGGTACCTACGACCGGTCGCGTCCACAGGCATGTCGTTCAGCCCGCCCACAGCGAGATCGGTTGGGATCGGCGTGCGCCACCCGGTCCCCCGCAGCGAGTCGCAGGAGCCGGGCTGGGGCAGGTCGGCGATCAGCTCCCTGCCGTCCGACAGGGAGCAAGGTCTGGAGGTCAGCTCCCGTCGTCGATGGTTTCCGCGTCCCCCGCCTCGTCCACCCTGCATTCCGCGTAACTCGGATGGTCTAGAGGTCGTGATCTAGGTCTTGACCTGGGGCAACAACGCGTCGAGACGCCCCGGAGGGGCGTGTCTCTAGGCGATGGTGTTGCCGCTGGTCAGCGGCTTGTGGGAGCGAGCTCGACAATCTGCTTGGGTGGGGTGATGTCGAGCTTGGCGAACAGGTCTCGCTGGGGCTTGGACAGCTCGGTGCGTTGGCGAAACAGCCCAGTGGGGCCGGTGAAGGTCCCGGCGTGGAGCCGGTCGAGGTGACGACACACAGTGGTCCAGGTGTCACCGGTGCTGGTCTCGGCGATGCGGATGAACAGCAGCGCGAGCCAGCACAGCACGACGTGGGCGCGGATGCGTTCTTCGAGGCGGTGATAGACCGGGCGCAGGTCGAGGATCTGCTTCATGTCGCGCCAGCCGCGTTCGACTTCGAGGAGTTGCTTGTAGCCCAGCGCAATGTCAGCGGCCGGCAGGTGCGGGGCCGAGCAGCGCAGCAGGTGTTTCCCGTCGAGGTTCGCTTCGGCCTTGCAGCGGGCCTTGTCGATGCGCAGCAGCCCGCCAGGGGTGACCCGCAGGTAGCGGTTCAGGCCGGGCTTGGTCGAGATCCGGCCGCGCAGCTCACCGCGCTTCATGATCGGCAGGGTGTCTGACCCGGCGATCAGCTCCTCGAGCTGGGCGAGGAGCTGAGCACGCATGTGGGCGTCATGGGTGGCGGCGTCGGGGTTGTGGCAGATGGCCTCCGGCATCGACGATGACGCGGACCGGTCCGACCGGCGGCGCCGCGGGTGACAGGCCTGGGGGCCTGGTCGGCCCTGGTGGCAATCGCAGTCACACCCGCGACCGGCAACCGACCACAGCAGCGTTCCGCTTCGCTGAACCGTCGCCGAACAGCCACCGAGAACACGCGATCTGTTCTGGTAGGCGAGACGACATCCTGGCCGACCCGCGCCCAGACGCCCGAGGATGGACGCACCTTGCCGTCAAAGCCGCTCGGGTGTGAGGACTGGTGCTGCTCATGAAGATCGGCGCACAGATCGCCGTCACCGCGCACACGATCGACGCCGTCAGCTTGGCTCGCGAGCTCGAGGAGCGTGGGTTCGAGTCCTACTGGGCTCCGGAGCACACCGTGGTGCCGCGGAAGCCGACCGTGGCGTTCCCGATGACGGGGGGAGAGATCCCGGACGTCTACCACGAGATGGCCGACCCGTTCGTCGTCCTGAGCATGATGGCGGCTGTGACGAGCCGGCTCCGGGTCGCCACCGGGGTGTGCCTGGTCCCGGAGCGCACTCCGCTCACGCTGGCCAAGACCGTGTCGACGCTGGACGCATTCAGCGGCGGCCGGTTCATCTTCGGGCTGGGCACGGGCTGGCTGACCGAGGTCACTGAGCTGCACAACCCGGCCGCTGCCGCCAAGCCCTGGGGCTACACGATCGAGTCCGTCGCGGCGCTCAAGGCGCTGTGGTCGAACGAGTCCGCCAGGTACGACGGCACGATGGTCTCGTTCCCCGAGATGGTCTGCGACCCGCGCCCCGTCCAGCGGCCGCACCCGCCGGTGATCGTCGGCGCCCAGCCGACGTCGGTGGCGATGCGGCGCGTCGCCACGTGGGCGGACGGCTGGCTGGCGACCGGCGTGACCCCGGAGCAGGTAGCCAAGGCGCGTGCGACCCTCGACGAGGAGTGCCGGCGCGTGGGCCGTGAGCCTGCCGAGGTGTCGATCACGGTCGGGGTCCGGGACCCGAGCGAGGACATCCGCGAGGCGTACGAGCAGGCCGGCGCTCAACGGCTGATGGTTCTGCTCTACAACCACCCCGGGACCAGGATCCCCTTGGTGGACTGGGCCGCCGTGGGTTCGGCCACCCTGTCCGCGCGACCCCCGACCCCCGACGAGACGCTGCGCGCGCTCGACGCCGTCACTGCGATGGCCGGCCTGTGAGCGGGGAACACCGGCTGGTGCCGCTCCTCGACGGGCTGCGGTTCGCCGAAAGCCCGCGCTGGCGTGGGGACCGCCTGTGGTTCTCCGACATCTTCGCGAACCGGGTCATGACGGTCGACGAGGCGGGCCACACCGAGATCGTGGTCGAGCTGACCGACGGCGGGCGCCCGAGCGGGCTGGGCTTCCTCCCCGACGGCCGCCTCCTCATCGCCAACCTGACGGAGCCGACCCTCCTCCGGCTCGAGCCGTCGGGAGAGCTCGTCGTCCACAGCGACCTCACGCACCTGGCGGTCGGTGGCCTCAACGACATGGTGGTGGACGACCTCGGGCGCGCGTATGTCGGATCGATGGGCACCCACAACAACAGCGAGCCCCGGCCCCTGGACGGCGACGGGGTGATCATCCTGGTCGAGCCGGACGGCGCGGCTCGCCTGGTCGCCGACCAGCTGGACGCGCCGAACGGGCCCGCCCTGATCGCGGGCGGCACGACCTACGTCGTCGCCGAGTTCCCGGCCAACCGGCTGACCGCTTACGACCGGTCCGCGGACGGACTGCTGAGCTCGCGGCGTGTGTGGGCCGACCTCGCTCCCGAGAGCGCGGACGGGATCTGGGCCGACTCGGAGGGCGCGATCTGGACCGCGTCCCCGTGGACCCGCGAATGCCGCCGCGTGACGGAGGGCGGAAAGGTCACCGACGCGATCGATGTCGGGGAGAAGATGCCGCTGGCCTGCGCTCTGGGCGGCGCCGACGGCCGGACCCTCTTCGTCCTGAGCCTCATCGGTGACACTCAGGCAGTCCTCGACCGCACGTGTGCATCGGTCATCGAGACCGTCCGCGTCCACGTGCCCGTCTGAGCCGGCCGCCCAGGCACCGTCGGGGATGCCGGGACGGCGGACCGACCACCCACCTCAGGGTCAGCCGGCCCTCCGACGACGGTGGGCCGGCCGGGGCACTCGTCATGCCACCATCATGGTGCTGACATGACCGGACAGTTGCTCAGCAGCCTTCAGCATCACTGACTTGTACCGCAGAACAGCACGCCCACCAGCCCCCGTCGCCAACGACAACGCCGCCACCGGCCTACCCGTCCGCCGATCACACACCGGCACCGCAATACACGACACCCCGAGGAACGCCTCCTCGAAGTCCGTCGCATACCCGTCCTGCCGCACCCGCTCCACCACACGCCCCAACAAATCCGGCGTCCTAATCGTGAACGCCGTAAACCGATAGAACCGGGCCGGTACACCCCCACCCGGCCCCAGCTCCGAAAACGCCAAAATCGCCTTCCCCAACGCCGTCGCATACAATGGACGACGCATCCCTACCGCCGTGTCCACCCGCACCGAATCGGGCCCGAACAACTTCTCCACATACAACACGCTCGAACCCTCAGGCACCCCGAGGTGCACCGCCTCACGAGTCTGCGCATACAACTCGCTCAATACTGGAATGGCCCGATCACGCAGACCATCCACCCGCGCCACCGCCACCTGGTTTCCCAACTCGAACGCCCGCGTCGACAACGCGTACTTGTCCCCCGCCCGCCGCACATAGCCGCTCTTGGTCAACACCACCAACAGACGGTGCGCGGTCGACTTCGGGACGCTCACCACCTTCGCCAGCTCGGAGACACCCATCACCGGGCGCGGACCCCCCAGCGCACCCAGCAACGCCAACGCCTTACCCGCCGACGTCTCCAAGCTGCTGCCGGCTCGGCCCTTCCTGGCCTGCTTCGCGTCCACGCTCACGCTTTCGGTCATTCTTTCAGAGGGACGATGTCGACCGGCAGGGCGGACATGATCGGCATGCGGAGCACCTGCTGTGCGGGGCCGCGGGTGCTGATCAGGTTATTGACGTTCGCCCCGACGCCCGGGGCGAACGGGTCCTCGTCTTCCAGGCCGCCCCAGCCGTGCGTCATGGCGACGACGCCCGGACGGAGGCTGTCGTCGGCCCGCGTCACCGCCCTGACCGTGCCGTGATCGGACGTGGCCACCACCCGGTCACCCGAGACCAGGCCCAGCTCCGCCAGATCGTCGGGATTGACGTAGAGGGGATTGGTCCCGCCCTTGTTCAGCTCGGGAATGTTCTTCCCCGTACCGTTGAATGTCTCCTTGGAGCGGCGCACCACCAGCCGATAGCGGCGCCGGGCCGAGTCCTCGAGGACTCGCCTGAGCTCGCCCATCTCTTCGGGGAACTCGGGCGGGAAGAGATCGAGGTGGTCCTGGTCGGTATCGAGTGGTCCGAGGACGGTGACCGTTCTCGGTGGTGCCGCATAGCCGCGGGGATGTTCCTTGAGCAGCTCGAGCAGCTGGTCGTCGTCGGCGATCATCTCGAGTACGGCGTCGATCGACGGCGGCTCGCCACTCAGCGCGCCGGGACGCCCACGAGGAATCGCGGCGAACGCGCCCACTCCCTCGCTCGGACCTTCGCCGAGTCGCATGTCGAGTCGCTGGGCGCCACCGAGGCGCCAGAAGAACTCCCACTCGTCGACCGTGTCGCCCGGCGCGGGGACGACCGGGGGCGAGTACTGCCCGAACGCGCCGTTCAGGATGTTGAAGTCGGCGCGCTCGTACATCATCGTGGGTGAGATGACGTAGTCCGCCAGGCGAGCCGTCTCGGTCATGAACGGGTCGATCGTGACCAGCAGGTCGAGGGCCTTCATCGCCTCCACCTGGCGGCGCGTGTCCGGTATCGCGTTGACCGGGTTCCCTCCGATCGAGAAGAGCGCCCGCACGCGGTCCGGGCCGGGCGCCAGGACCTCCTCGGCCAGCAGTGTCGCCGGCAGCTCGCCGAAATGGCTGTGCGGGCTGGGCAGCAGGCCGTAGCCGAGGCGGCTCTGCCACCCCGACTCCCATTTGCGGTAGGGGCCGATCACCCGGGCGCGCGGCTCGGCGGCCTGCCCGGTCAGCGTCGCCGCCCGGATCTCGTCGCCCTCGTCCGCGAAGCGGCCGCAGACGATGTTGATCGCGTTGAGCAGGTGTTCACAGGGGTTCCCACCCGGCCCCATGTCGGTTCCCGTGTGCCCGTTGGCCATACCGCACCGGCCGCTGCCGAACATTCTCGCCGCGGCGTGGAGGTCCTCTTCGGGGACACCGCAGATCTCTGCCGCGACGGCGGGCGTGGTGTCCCGGACATAGCGACGAAGGGCCTCCACGTTCCGCGCGTACCGTCCCCAGAACTGGGGGCGGTCGAGTTCCTCGGCGAAGATGACGTTCAGGAACGCGGACAGCAGCACGGCGTCGGTGCCCGGCCGGACCTGGAGATGGATGTCGGCGCTCCTGGCGAGCTCCGTCCTCCTGGGGTCGACGACGATGAGCTTCAGCCCACGTTTCCGCTGGTCGCGAAGGTTGACGGTCGGGTTGGTGTTGCTCCACCCGAGGCTCTGGAGCGAGACCAGCTGGTTCCCGCCGACCTCCATCCACACATCGGCGTCCTCGAGACGGTGGACACCGCCGACGTAGGCCCCGGTCCGTCCGTACGTCACGGTCTTGGAGGCCTGGTCGATGGTGATCGGTGAGAAGGTCTTGTGAGACCCGATTGCCTCCCACCACGCCTTGGCGATGGGCAGGGTCGCCGTGGCCCGCCACGCGTAGGTGCCCCAGTAGCTGCCGATCGACTCCGGGCCGGATTCGGCCAGGATGGCGGTCAGGCGCTCACCGATGTCGTCGACGGCGGCCTGCAGGCTGATCGTCTCGAACTCGCCGTCGGCGCGCTTTCGGAGGTGGCGCAGGATTCGATCCTGGTGATTGTGGGCCGAAGGAGCATTGCGCCCCTTGACGCAGCTGTAGCCGGCTGAAGAGGTGTTCGCGGTGTCGGCGCGGACGCGGACGACCTTGTCGTCCGCGACATCGACCAGCATGCCACAGAGCGCGGGACAGAGCCGGCAGTAGGAGATGTGAGTGGTGGTCATGTCGATGCGCCCCGGTTCGGAAGAACACTGCTCTGACTCGCCTCGCTACGGTCACGGCGTCCGGTCCTCGCCCGCAGGCCGGAAGCTGACACCTCGGCCCACTACCCGGGTCAGGCGCTCTGCGGCTGCACCTCGGCGCCGTCGTGGCGGGCGGGCGCCTTGACCGTCCTGGACGCTACGAACAGCGTGCCGAGCGCGAGCAGAGCAGCGGCGCCCACCCAGATGGCCGGGCTGAGCGCGGAGCCCGTCCCCACCACCAGCGCCCCGGCGATCAGCGGCGTGGTGCCACCGGCGATGCACACACCGACGTTCTGCCCGAGGTTCGATCCCGAGAATCGCACATCCGTAGGGAACAGGTCGGCGATGTAGGTGTACGCGGGTGCGGTCAAGAATGCGATCATCATGAGATACACCGCAATTCCGATGAACAGAACAACGATGTCGGTCGCCGTCCCGAGCAGCCAGAAAATGGGGACCGACAGCACCAGGAACGCCCCGAAAGTGACCACCATGACTCTCACGGCCCCGTAGCGGTCCGACAGCCGCCCAGTGAGCGGAGAGCCCACAGCAGCAAGCAAGGTCGCAAATCCGAAGCAGAAGATGATGGGAGTCGTCGGCAATTGTCGTGTCGCGGCCAGGTAGGTGGTCATCCAGCCGGCGATCCCGGAGACGGCGTTGACCCCGAGAGCCAACCCGCATGCCAGCAGCACCTGACCGCGGTGGAAGCGGAAGAGGTCGCGAATAGGGGTCTTCGTGGTTTCCTTGCGCTTCACGAGATCGAGGAACTCGGGGGAGTCCTCGATCCGGCGGCGGACCAGGAAGGCGAACAGGCTCAGTGGGATCGCCACGAGGAACGGGATCCGCCAGCCGTAGTCGAGCATCGTCGCCTTGGACACAGTCAGGCTGGTCAGCCCGCCTATCAGCGCACCCGTTGCTCCTCCCAGCGTAGAGCCGAGCGGCGTCAGTGATGCCAGGAAGCCGCGGCGGGAGGGAGGCGCAGATTCCAGGACGTAGGCGACGGACCCGAGGACCTCCGCCCCGGCGGAGAAGCCTTGGGCGAGCCGCAGGACCACAAGCAGGATCGATGCCGAGATTCCCGCGGAGGCGTATGTGGGTAGGACGCCGATGAGGCTGGTCGCTATACCCATGAGTAGGACGGAGGCCAGTAGCGCCGACCGCCGACCGCGGCGATCACCCAGCCGGCCGATGACCAACCCTCCGATCGGACGGGCGGCGTAGCCCAGTCCGAATACCGCCAAGCTGATCAGGACAGATGACGCCGGGTTATCCGACGGGAAGAACAGTGGCGCAAGGTAGACGGTCAGGACGCCGAACAAGCCGTAGTCGTAGTATTCAACAAACGTTCCGACGGATCCGGCGACGGCGGCGCGACGCGCCACCGGCGGGATCGGCTCCTTGGACCGCCGCACGATGGTGGTGGCGGGTATGGATGTGCTCATTCTCGGGCCTCCTGAGGCGTGGCTCGATCAGGCCTGCGCCGTGGGCGTCAGTGTCGAACTCCGAGCCGGTGTATTGCCTTGCGCCCGGCGCCGCGAATGGTGTTGTTTGCCGGACTCGATGCGTCGGAGGCCGAGCCGGGTTGGGCTCTTCCGCCGGGTTGGGACGATCACGCCGGGTGAGCGCGAGCGTTGCGAGCGGGTGGCCATGATGTGAGCAGTAGCATGACGACTCGCGATGCGCTCGTCAACAGTCTGCTATGCTAGCGCCCGCAGGATCCGGTCGGCCCTCGATCTCAGCCGGCACCCGGGCACCATGCACTGCCCGGGTAAAGACTTCGCCGCTCTTGCCGGCCTATCCGACGTCCGAGCGATCCTCGCCGTCGACATGGGGTCGACTCGGTGGCACCTCGCTGTTCACCTGGCGCGCGGACCGCCCTCGCAGCTCAACGACGAGATCATGGCGGCCGACGACGACGTCGCCCACCGAGGACGCCGAGAAGAGGGCGGGATAGCCACGATGGAGCTCAAACCATCTTTCTGCCGGGTCTGCCAGAACTTCTGCCCGGTCGACGTCCATGTCGCCGACGGGGCCGTACAGCGCATCACGGGTGCGACGGGCAACGAGATCTACCGCGGCTACACGTGCATCAAGGGCCGCTCCCACGTCGGGCACTACAACCACCCCGAACGGGTTCTCCATTCCTTGAAGAAACTGCCCGACGGCCGGTCCGTCGAGATCCCGACGGTCGACGCCATCGACGAGATCGCCACCAAGCTCCGTGCCGTCATCGATCGCCTCGGCCCGCGCGCTTTCGCGCTCTTCGTGGGCACCTACGTCCCGTTCGAGAGCCCGATCAACCTGAGCATGGTCATGTCCTTCATCCGGGCGATCGGCACGCCGATGCTGTTCACGACCTCGACGATCGACCAGCCGGGCAAGCCCATCGCCAGGTCGTTCCACGGCGTGTGGATGGCCCCCAGCCAGGCGTTCAGCGACCCCGACGTGGCATTCGTCGTGGGGAGCAACCCGCTCGTGAGCCTCGTGGGCCCGGCGGGCTTCCCCATGTCGTTCATCAGGAAGCTCGAGGAGCGCAACGGTCACCTCGTCGTGATCGACCCGCGCCGGACCGAGACGGCCCGACGGGCGTCCATCCACCTCCAGGTGAAGCCCGGTGAGGACGCGGCCGTCCTGGCCGGGATGATCCGCGTCATCATGGACGAAGGTCTGGCCGACCACGAGTTCGTCGCGGAGAACGTCGACGGCTACGAGCGGCTGCGGGCGGCTGTCGCCCCCTTCACCCCCGACCACGTGGCTCGACGGGCCGGGATCGTCGCCGCCGATCTCGTCGCCGCGGCTCGGCTGATCGGCAGCGCTCGGCGTGGGTACACGGCATCCGGCACCGGGGCGAACATGTCCGGGAACGGGCCCCTCGTCGAGTACCTCGTCCTCTGCCTGACCTCGATCTCCGGCCACTGGACGCGCGCCGGCGAGCGCCTGCCGAGCCCGAGCGTCCTGACCAGCGCCGTCGCGGCACCGCGGGCGCAGGCCCGCCCACCGTTCCCGGACCTCGGGGACGGTGAGAAGCTGCGCGTGCGCGGGCTCACCGCGTCGCGGGCTGGGATGCCGACGAGCGCGCTGGCCGACGAGATCCTCACACCGGGTGAGGGCCAGGTCCGGGCGATGATCAGCACGGGCGCCAACCCCGCCAAATGCATCCCGGACCAGCTCAAGGTCGTCGACGCTCTCCGGTCCCTGGAGCTGCTGGTCCAGGTCGACGTCGAGATGTCACAGACGGCCAGGCTCGCGGACTACGTCATCGCCGCCCGGCTCCCGTACGAGATGCCCGGCACGAACGGCTTCATGCACCGGATGGCGGAGTACTCGGTCGGCGCCGGCCTGCCCGAGCCGTTCGGCCAGTACACCGACGCGGTGATCGAGCCGCCGCCCGGGGCCGACGTGATCGAGCAGTGGCGGTTCTTCTACCTCCTCGCCCAGCGCCTCGGTCTCGAGCTCGCGTTCGACGGCCTGATCCCCGACGGCTCCGAACCGACGCCCCTCGACATGAGCGGCGAGGGCGACCCGCACGCCCTGATGGAGATCGTCCACACCGGATCCCGCATCCCTCTCTCCGAGGTCCGCAAGCATCCCCAGGGGGCGGTCTTCGCCGAGCCGGCCGTCTTCGTGGAGCCCAAGGAGCCCGGATGGCCGGGGCGGCTGGACGTCGGGAACGAGACGATGCTGGGCGACCTCGCCGCGACGCTAACGAGCGAGCAGGAGGACGAGGCCCTCCCGCTCCGCCTGCTCGCGCGCAGGATGGCGCACGTCATGAACTCCCCCACGCTAGCGGCGCCACCGAACAAGCCGACGTACAACCCGGCGAGCTTTCATCCCGACGATCTCGCGGCCCTGGGCCTTGAGGCGGGCACGCTCGTCGAGATCCGGTCACAGCGGGCCGCCGTCGTGGCGGTCGCCGACTCGGACCCGACAATGCGACCGGGCACGGTCTCGATGACCCATTCCTTCGGTGACCTGCCCGGCCAGGACGACGACGTCCGGCGCCACGGGACGAGTGTCGGGCGCCTGATCGCTGACGACGTGGCGTTCGACCCGTACTCGGGTCAGCCCAGAATGAGCAACATCCCGATCCGCGTGACGGCGCTCGGTGGGGAAGCGAACGTCGACTCCTCCCGATGACGCAGCCGCTGCAGGCGCAGCACATCATGATGACCGTCCCCAAGAGACTGGGGGCGGACGCGCGTATCACCCGCGTGCGGGCCGAGTTCGAGAACGACCACGTGCACTTGGCCCTCGTGGTCGACTGCGAGGGACGCCTGCTCACCGCCATTGAACGCGCTGACCTGACTCCCGGGTTGGACGGCACTTTCCCGGCCTCCGGGTGCGGCAGCCTGGAGGGCCGCACGGTCTCCTCGACGACTCCCTTGGCGGCGATCACCCGCCTGCTCGGCAGCACCGGTCGCCGCCTAGCCGTCGTCGACGACCACGGACATCTGGTCGGGCTCGTGTGTCTCAAGCGCAGTCGCCGTGGCTACTGCGACGACGACGGAGTGCGAGCCCGCGCGCAGGAGCGGGGCTGGACCGTTCCCGGCCCCTCCCCCGGGAACCGGTTCCCCTGACTCCGGAGGATTGACACGCAGCCGTCATGAACACTCTCGAGGGCAACGCCGAGATCACCGTGCAGAATCTCCCGAAGTGAGCCGCCTCGGGGCTGACGTCACCACCATCGACTCATCCAGACCTCAAGGACCCTGGCACTGGACGCATCGCACGTTGCCGACGAGCTGCGGCCGGGCGAGATCATTTCTGCTGCTGCGGTCCTGTGCCGTGCGAGGTCGGGCAATGCGGTCACGACGCCTCGTCGTGGCGCAGGGTGGGGACGACTGTCTGCGTGTGGTCAGCGGCTCCAGGTCGGTCGCCTCGGCCTCCATCACAGTGCCCAGCAGGATACGGTGATCGCCGCCGGGCACGATCTCGGTGAGCGCGCACGCCACCGGCGCCGACCCGTCTTCCAACCTCGCGGCCCCGTTGGTGGCCGTCCAATGGTCGCCGGCGAACTTGTCAGTGCCCTTGCGCGCGAGCCGCATCGCCAGCCCGGCTTGACTGGTAGGCAGGACGTTACCTCGAACGCAACAGGTGCCTTCGGCTGACTAGCCCCCGCCATTCACGAACTGACCGGATTGGATCTTGTAGTCGCGTCGTCGCTCGGGATGGTGCAGTTCCGATATGGACGTGCCGGCGTGCTCGGTGGCTCGGCGATATCGGACGAGGTCGGCGATCGCCAGGACCGACAGGTGATGGGCGGCGGCAAAGTCTGTCAGTGCCTGCCCGCGCATCACCTCGCCGTCGTCATCGACCAGCTCGCTGATCACGCCGGCCCCTCTCCGGCCGGCCAGCCGAAGTAGATCGGTGGTGGCTTCGGTGTGTCCGGCTCGTACTAGGGCGTGTCCTGTAAGGGTTCTGACCTGGTATCGGTGATCATGCTCGCGTGGTAGGGCGTGGCG
>NZ_JBHSIR010000041.1:0-54721 GCF_042653605.1 Pseudonocardia sp. GCM10023141 | reverse complement strand
TTCTACATCGGCCGCACCGACGACGTGTTCAAGGCCAGCGACTACAAGATCTCCCCGTTCGAGCTGGAGTCCGTCCTGATCGAGCACCCCGCCGTCGCCGAAGCCGCGATCGTGCCGGCGCCCGACGAGCTCCGCCTCGCCGTCCCGAAGGCCTACGTGGCCCTCGCCGCCGGGTACGAACCGGACCGGGAGACCGCGCTGGCGATCCTGAAGCACGCCCGCGAGAACCTTGCGCCGTTCCAGCGGGTGCGCCGGTTGGAGTTCTTCGAGCTGCCCAAGACGATCTCCGGCAAGATCCGCCGCGTCGACCTGCGCGGCCGCGAGGAGCAGGCCGCGAACGGTGAGACCACCGTGACGGAGTACCGCGACGACCAGTTCCCGGAGTTGCGCAGCGATACGCGTTGACGTTCGCGCGTACCGACGAAGGGCCTGCCTCCGTAGGCGGGCCCTTCGTCGAGTGGTTCAGCTGGTGACGAGGGCCGGCAGGCCCATCAGGTCGAGGGTCCGCTCCCCCGCCCGCAGCCGGCGGATGTGGTCGGCCTCCTTCTCTTCGCGGGCCGCCCCCGCGGCGAACACGTCGTCGATCTCCGCGGCCGCGACGACGACCAGCCCGTCCTCGTCACCGACGATCAGGTCGCCCTTGCGGACGACGCAGGAACCGAAGTCGATCTCGTCGACGACGGGGTCCGGGTGCGGCTGCTTGTCGGTGCCCCGGATCGAGAGCCCGGCGGCGTACACGGGGAAGCCCACGTGGAGCAGGGGCCCGGCGTCGCGGACGCATCCGTCGATCACCAGCCCGGCGAGGCCGCGGGCCTTCGCGGCCTCGGCCATGATCTCGCCGACGTACCCGTACTCGTCGGGCCCGGACGCCTCGACGTGCACGACGAGCACGTCGCCGGGCCCGGCGAGGTAGATCGCCTGGTGCACGGCGAGGTTGGAGCCCTCGCGGCAGAGCACCGGGAAGGCGCGGCCGGACAGCCTGAAAGTCGGATGAACGGGTTTGACGTGCGTGGGGAACACTCCGCGTCGGCCCATCACCTCGTGGAGCGTCGCCGCTCCCATCCACGGGTGGTTCACGTGTGCAGTCCCTTCTCGGCGAGCAGGACGCGAGTTCGCGTCCGCGCGGATTCCCCGATCGCGGCGACGACCTCCAGGGTCGCCCGCCCCCATTCCCCGCAGTGCCGGGGCGGTCCGGCGCCGGGGCGACGCGCTGCGAGCAGCTCCGCGACGGCTCCGGTGGTCGCGTCGCCCGGGCTGATCGGGATGTCCTGCGCCCCGTCGTCGGTGACGAGCTGCAGGTGGTCCCCGTGGGGACGGACCGCGCCACGGCTGCCGGACGCGACGACCAGCCCGGCATCGGCGAGCACCGACGACGCCGGGCCCTCGACGCGGACCAGGTCGGTGCTGCGCAGGTAGCCGTGCCCGTCGTAGCACAGCACGGCCGTGAGACCGCCGTCGAAGTCCAGCTCGGCGCGGAACTGCCCGACGACCGGTCGGCGCTCGGACCACGTCGCGGTGGTGGCCAGGACACTGCGTACCGCTGCGCCACCCGCGAGCAACCGGACCGTGTCGACCTGGTGCGGCGCCTGGTTGAACACGATGCCGCCGCCGAGCGATTCGTCCAGGTCCGCGGGTGCACGGTCGCGCAACAGCCAGCCGGTGTGCGCCGTCGCCGACAGGTGCCGCAGCGTGCCCAGCGCCCCGGACCCGATGACATCGCGCATCGCGGCAAACGCCGGGTCGAGGCTGCGCACCCCACCTGCGACGAGGAGCACGCCGGCCTTGTCGGCGGCGGTGACCATGGCGGCGCAGTCGTCGACGGTGGGCGCCATCGGCTTCTCGACGATCACGTCCTTGCCCGCCGCGGCGGCAGCCTCGACGTGCGCCCGGTGGAACCGGGTCGGGGACGCCACCCAGACCGCGTCGACACCGGGGGCGTCGAGCAACTCGGCGACGTCCGGGTACGCGGCAGCACCGGTGCGGCGGGCGAACTCCGCCCGCGAAGGTTCGGCGGGATCCGCGCCGGCGACGACCGCGATCCGGGGGTCGTCGACGAGCGAATCGAGGACCATCCGTGCCGCTAGCCCGAGACCGACGATCCCGAGCCGTATCTCGGGCCGGCCCTCGGGCGCACTCACGTGGAGCCCTCCTGGAGGAGGATCGCCATCCGGCGCCATGCCATCGCAGCCCGCTCCGCGTTGTGCTCGCCGACCTGCTCGTGTCCTTCCCAGACCTCGTCCCGCAACGTGCGGGCGACCGCCATCTCCGAGGAGTCGCTCTCGCCCGCGGTGGTCAGGTCGGCGATCCGCATGTCGACCTGGCGGAAGGCGCAATCGAACTCCGACTCGCGGAACAGGAACTGCTCCGCCTCCCGCGTGCCCTCGAGCCGGGCCACGAAGCGGGCGATGGCCCCGTCCTCGAAGTAGTCGTCCTCCCAGACGATGGTGTCGACGTCGGCCGTCGAACGTCCGGTGATCTCCACGTGTCCTCTTCCTGCATGTCGTCGACGGGCACGGAACGCGGCCAGGTCAGAAGGCGGCAGCACCCAGTGTCGCGTCGTACTTCTCGAGGATCGACCGGAAGTCGTCCTGCGGGTCGATCACCTCGAGGGGACGGAGGTTGTAGGACTCGGGATCGTGCGGCGGCCGCGGCTCCTCGCCTTTCATCAGCTTCTTCGCCATGTTGAGCAGCAGACGACGTGCCGACAACACCGCGATGTCGGCGGTGCCCAGGTGCTCCTTGCTGCGGTCGACGATCGGGCGCATGCCCTCCTGCAGGCTGCGGTCCTGCTCGTTGACCCCCCAGATGCCGGTGAAGTTGACGTCGCGCTGCATCTCGCGGTCGATGAGGTAGTCGTTCTCGATCCTCGCGGTCGGCACCCAGGTGTCGATGACGTTGCCGTCCCGGAGCATGTACTTGGTCCGCTCCATCCGCGGTGGGAACCCGCCGCCCTTGTAGAACTGGGCGATCTCGTCGTCGTCGAACGGCCGGTCGTCACGGCTCTGGTAGTGGAACGTGAACGTGTGCTCGTCGTCGACAGGCACCCAGCACCGGCCGGCCCCGCCGTTGGCGGTCCCCGGGATGAGGCTGTACATCGGGAAGAGCCACCGGGTGACGCGCCAGTAGTACTGGTCCTTGTAGGTGCGGCGGGAGCCGTAGTTGAAGCCGTACGGCGTCTCGAGGAGCGTGAGCCGGGGCGCGCCGTCGAGTGCCGCGTTCTCCAGCACCGACGGCGACTGCGCGACCAGCGCCTCGGGGTTGTAGACCTCCTTCATGGAGTGCAGGAAGGAGATGTGACTGGTGTCGATCTCCCCCTCCATGCCCTGGCACCAGTTCGTGCGCTGCAGCCACTTGGCCACGAACTGGTGGCCCTCCGGCGCCTGCGCCCACTCGAACTGCGGGAGCCGGTCGGGCATGACCTCCTTCGGCCCCATGTAGACCCAGACGACGCCGCCCTGCTCCCGGGTGGGATACGCGGTCTGCGTGATGCGCTGCTTGAACTGTCGTTCCGGGGGCTCGTTCGGCATGTCGAGGCAGGTACCGTTCACGTCGAACTTCCAGCCGTGGTAGGCGCAGCGCAGGCCGCCTTCCTCATTGCGCCCGAAGAACAGCGGAGCGAGCCGATGCGGGCAGTGCGCGCCGATGATGCCGACGGTGCCGGTCGAGTCGCGGAAGGCGACCAGGTCCTCACCCAGCAACCGGATACGAATGGGCGGACCATTTCGGTCGGCCACTTCGTGGCTGACAAGAGCAGGCAGCCAGAATCGCCGGAAGAGTTCGCCCATGGGTTTTCCGGGACCCACCTGGGTCAACATTTCGTTGTCTGCGACAGACAGCATCTCGGCTGCTCCTCGGATCGACTTCGGTGGCGTTCCAGCCTGGGCTGGATGGTAGTGTTCAAAGGCGCATCAGGCGGTGAGTGAAGAGGTCTTTCCGCAGAGAGGAACGCGTGCGGGATGCAACCACAGCGGGGTGGGTCGGACCGGTCGACGCTGTCGTCGGTCACCAACGCGCTGCTGCTGCTCGCCCACTTCGAGAAGCACGATTCGGTCTCGGTGTCGGAGGCGGCCAAGCTCCTGAACGTGGCGCCGTCGTCGGCCCACCGGTCGCTGTCGACCTTGAAGGACATGGGGTTCATCCGGCAGCAGGAGTCCGGCCGTCGGTACGAGGCGGGCCATCGGTTGCTCGACATCGCACTCGGCGCGCTCGCCCAGATCGATCTGCGAGAGATCGCCCGCCCTTACCTCGAAGATCTCAGCAACACGATTCCAGGCCAGATCTGGCTGATCAAGCTCGACGCCACGCGGGCGTACTCGTTCGATATGCACATGACGTCGGGAATAGCCCTGGCGAAACCCGACATCATCTCCAGCAGGCCTGCCCATACATTGGCTGCCGGAAAACTCTTGCTCTCCCGCCTGAGCAATTCACAGATCGATAGGCTGTACCCCGGGGAAGAGTTGGAGGTGTCGACCGAGCGATCCATCAGCCGGAAGGTCGAACTACTGCGCGAGCTCGACCTGATCCGCAAGTACGACTACGCCGTGCAGATCCGGGAGAACCTGCCCGAGTCCGGCGCCGTCGCCGTACCACTCCTCGGCGCGACCGACGAGCTGCTCGGCGCGCTGGCCGTCAGCGGCCCCGCCGAGGACTACGACCCGGCTTCGCGGCGCGAGCGGATCCTGCTCGCACGAGAGACCGCGGACGCCATCACCCGGGATATCCGCGATCGGTTGCGACATCGGCCCGGCACCGTCTAGAGATCCAGCGTCAGCCCGTCGGTCCTGGCCCGGCTGACGCAGATCATCATGATCTCGTTCGACGCTCTCTCCTCGTCGGTGAGAACGGTGTCGCGGTGTTCGGGGGTGCCCCGCAGCACGCGCGTCTCGCACGTCCCGCAGTAGCCCTCGGTGCACGAGGAGATGACGGACGCGATGTCCTTGACGGCGTCGAGGATCGTCTGGTCTGCGGGCACCTCAAGAGTGGTCCCGGATCGTTCGAGGTGGACGGTGACCGGCTTGTTCTCCGCGCCCGCGAACTCCGTCTCCAGGTTGTCGGGGGCGGTGAACCGTTCCACGACGAGCCGGTCGCGCACCCCGCGCCGTTCGCAGACCGCCTCCAGTGCTTCGAGCATGGCCGACGGGCCGCAGGCGCAGATCACCCAGCTGTCCGGCAGTGCGGCGACCTCTCGCTCGAGATCGATCATGCCGCGCCGGTCCTGCGGGACCACGTCGATCATGGACGGCGGGAGGAGCGCCGCCAGCTCCTCGACGAAGGACATCGAGTCCCGGCTGCGGCCGCCGTACACCACGCGGACGGGCAGTTCCCGAGCGAGCGCGTCCTCGGCGATCGACACGATCGGTGTCACCCCGACCCCGCCGGCGATGCAGAGGTACCCGGGAGCGTCCGGCACCCGGAACAGGTTGCGCGGCTTGCCGATCGTGATCGTCGCGCCGGCCCGGATGTCGCGGTGGATCTCCTCGGACCCACCACGACCGTCGGGTTCGCGGAGCACCGCGATCCGGTACCTGCTCCGGTCGGTGGCCCCGCCGCACAGGGAGTACTGCCGGACCAACCCGCTCTCGAGGAAGACGTCGACATGCGCTCCGGGTTCCCACCCGGGAAGCGCTCCTCCGCCGCGGGGAGTCAGCTCGACGGAGACGATCCCGTCGGCCTCCCAGCGGACCTGACGCACCAGGAGCGCAGCGGTGGGGGCGTCTCCGAAAGCATCGGCCCGGACCGCGAGTCCTCCGTCATCGGTTCGCGTCATGCCCATCCTCGACCACCTCGTCGTTGTGTCGGGGCCGCCCGCGCGCAGGGGTCGGCCTCCCGATGTACGGGGAGGTGACGAGCGTGGAGGGGCCGGTCGAAGGACCATGTCGCCGCTCGGGTAGCCCGCTGCGGCCTCCCGTGGTGCCGATGACGCTACAAGGCGTCCGCACAGGTCCGCCATGCCGCCGGGGAGGTTTCCTTCATGCGGAAAGAACCCGGTTACCGGGGAAGACAGCTGCTAGATGAACGTCGGGTCCGCGCTCGACAGGGTGGACCGGCGGTGGTCCGCGCTGATCTCCCGCAGCGCCGACCGATCCTGGTCGACGATGGCGGCGATGATCCGGTCGTGGAAGCCGACCGCCTCCGAGCGGTGCTCCGGCCGGCTGTATCCACGGGCGATGTACGCGTCGGCGAGCGGCCAGATCCGCTGCACCTCGGTCGAGATCAGGTTCTCGGTGGACAGATCCCAGAGCACTCGGTGGAACTCGTGGTTCAGCTCGACGATCTCGAACCAGTCGGGCGCCTCGACGAGCGCCGCCATCTTGTCGTTGAGCGCCCGCAGGTACTCCAGGGTGTCGGCGTCAGGCCAGACGATGGTGCGGAGTAGCTCGCTCTCCAGGACGTCGAGCATGAAGTGGATCTGGGCGAACTCGGCGCGGGACCGCCGTGCCACGACGAATCCCTGCTGGCTGGCGCTGTCGAGCAGCCCCTGGTCGGCCAGGATCAGCAGCGCCTCCCGCAACGGGACCCGACTGATGCTCAGGTCCGCGGCCAGCTTCTCCTGACGCAGCTGCTCGCCGGGTAGCAGCTCGCCCCGCAGGATGCGCTGCTTGATCGCCGTGATGGCGCGCGCGGTGCCCGTCTCGCCGCCTCGTCCGCCCGTCCGCGCCATGACCCGCATCCTATCGACGTCGATCCTGCGTCAGGATTGTCGTCGTTCACCCCGGCGGGACGGCGCCGGGCTGTTCGGCCCGATGCAGGCAGGTGAGCCGACCCGTCGCCGTGCGGCGCCCCTCGTCGTCGGTCATGACGATCTCCACCGTCGAGGTGCTGCGGCCGACGTGGACCGGTCGCGCCGTCCCCGTCACCCAGCCGGCAGTTGCCCCGCGGTGATGGGTGCAGGCCAACTCCAGACCGACGGGGAACCGCTCCGGACGGGCGTGCATCACGGCGAGGATCGAGCCGAGTGTCTCGGCCAGCACCGCGCTCGCGCCGCCGTGCAGCAGGCCGTACATCTGCCTGTTGCCGGCGACCGGCATCCGCCCGACGACCCGGTCGAGACCGGTGCTGAGGATCTCGATCCCCATCCGGTCGAGGAGTTGCTCGTCGGCGAACCCGGGCGGGATCGGTGGCATGTCCGACCAGTCCATCGGCATGGAAGCGTGCCTCTCACAGATCGTGGATCAGCTGCCGGGCCATGTCCCGGATCCGGGACTTGTCCAGCTTGGCCGACGCGGCTCTGGGCAGCTCGGCGACGGCGACGACGAACTCGGGGTGCTTGAACCTCGCGAGCCCCGCCGCCTCCAGGAAGGCGCTGACCTCGGCGACCTCCAGTGCCTCGAACCGGTCCGCCAGCACCACGACCGCACACGCCCGCTCGCCGAGCCGGTCGTCGGGGACCCCGACGACCGCCGCGTCGGCCACCTTCGGCATCTCGTACAGGAGGCCCTCGACCTCCGCGGGATAGATGTTCAGTCCGCCGCGCAGGATCATGTCCTTCAACCGTCCGACGATGAGCAGGTAGCCGTCCTCGTCGAGGACGCCCAGGTCTGCGGAGTGGAAGAAGCCGCTTCCGTCGAACGCCGACGCATCGAGCTCGGGCTGGTTGAGGAAGCCGAAGGAGGAGTTCGGGCCCCGCCAGAGCACCTCGCCCGACTCGCCGGGCGGCACGTCGATCCCGTCGCCGTCCACCAGCCGCAGCTCCTGTCCCGGCACGACCCGCCCCACGGTGGTCTGGCGCTTGTCCGGCGGATCGTCGTGCCTCCCGCACGTCGGGAAGGCCGACTCGGACGCGCCGTAGATACCGAGCACGGCACATCCCATGCGTTCCTCGGCTGTCGTGGCGACGCTGACGGGCAGCGCCGCGCCGCCGTTGAGGAAGGCCCGCAGGGGTGTGTAGTCGTGATCGCCCAGCGCAGGATCCATGAGCATCACGATCTGGGTGGGGATCGCGACCGCCACCGTGCAGCCCCGACCGCTCAGGAGATCCGCCGCAGCCCGGGCCGACCACCGGCCGAGTACGTGCGCGGTGGCCCCGACCACGAGCGGTCCGAGCACCCCGTACAGGTAGCCGGTCGACCCCGTGTTCGCCGGGGCGATCCCACCCATCACGTCGTCCTGGCCCATCCCGATGGCGTCGGCGACCTGGCTCATGTTCGTCAGGACGTTGTTGCTGCTGAACGCCGAGAGCTTGGGAACACCCGTGGTCCCCGAACTGCAGATGACCGACAGCACCTCGTCGGGCGAGGGCCGGAGCGCGGCGATGGCCGCCAGGTCCGGTCGAGCGACGGCGACCCGGTCCATGAAGGAGTCCGCACCCGTCAGACTCATGACACAGCCCAGATGCGGCAGGCCGGCCTGGATCTCCCGCGCCATCGCGAGATGGTCGAAGCCTGCGCCGGCGGGAACGAGGAGCACCGACGCCCGCGATCCCCGCACCACCGCCTCCACCTCGGAGGCGCGCCACATCTCGGGAACGGGCACGAAGACGGCGCCGAGCCGGTTGACGGCGGAGTGCAACGCCGGGATCAGCGCCGAGCTCGGGATCTGCACCGTGACCGCGTCGCCGGGCCGGACGCCCAGGTCGTGCAGGACCTGCGCGGCACGCAGGCTGGTGTCCCGGAGCTGGGCGTAGGTCCACTCGTACGTCCCGTCGGTGACAGCGAGCTTGTCACCGGTCCGCTCGGCCCACTCGTCGACGATCTCGAACAGGCACCTGTCGCTCCACCATCCGCGGGCGCGGAACCGGTCCGCGTCCTCCTCGGTGTGCCACCGGCTCACGTGCTCGATCGCCGCAGATCTCGTCACCATCGATTCTCCCGTCCGTTCGCACCGATCGAGCTCAGTTGGGTGAGATGCCGGTCATCTCGCGGGCGACGATCAGGCGCTGCACGTTGGCCGTACCCTCGCCGAACTCGGTGACCATCACGTCCCGCAGGCGCACCTGCGCGGGGTGCTCGCGGCTGAATCCGACGTGGCCGACCGTGAGCATCGCCTGCATGCAGATGCGGGTGCACAGGGCCGGTACCCATGCCTTCACCATCGCGGCGTCCTTGCGGTAGGGCTGCCCGTTGTCGGCCAACCAGAGCGTGCGGTGCAGCAGCAGTCGCGCGGCCTCCAGCTCGGTGGAGAGGTCGACGAGGGGGAACATGACGCCCTGCCGTGTGCTGAGCGTGGCCCCGTAGGTGGAGCGTTCCTGCGCCCACGCGAGGGCGTCGCGCAGCGCGGCCGTGGCCGCGCCGATCGCTCCTGCGGAGACCAGGACCTTCGATGTGCCCAGGACACCGAGCACCTGTCCGACACCGTGACCGGGGTCGCCGAGCCGGGCGCTGTCGGGCACCCGCGCGCCGTCGAAGGTGACCACCGCCCGGCCGTTCTGGCGTCCGCCGAGGTCGTCGTAGGGGGCGACGGTCACGCCCGGCGCATCCGTGGGGACGCAGAACACGGCCGGTCCGTCTACCGTCCCGGCGAGGACGATCGCGAGCTGCGACTCGGCGAAGCTCATCGAGTTCTTCTCGCCGTCCAGCACCCAGTCGGACCCGTCGCGACGGGCCCGCGTCGCGACCGCCGCAGAGATGTCCGAGCCTGCGCCGGGCTCCGTGAACGCGAAGCCCGCCATGGCCTGACCGGCGAGCACCGGCTGCAGCCAACGGTCACGCACCTCGGCCGAACCGTGCCGGTGCAGCAGCTTGGCGGTGGAGCCGGCCTGCCAGATGCACGACGCAACGTCGTAGTCGGCCGTCGCGATGATCTCGCAGACCATGCCGGTGATCAGCTCGCCCGCACCCTGACCACCCGCTTCCTCTGGCACGTTCAACCCGAGCAGGCTGGCCTCACCCAGCATGGCGAGTTCCTTCCAAGGGAACAGGCCGGCGATGTCGCGCTCCACGTATCCGGGTGCGAGCCGGTCGGCCAGCCGCCGTGCGACGTCCTGGACGGCTCGTTGTTCTGGCGAGTGACCGAAGTCCATGTCATGTCCTCTTTCAGGGAGAGCTGGGTACGAGTCAGGACGCCGACGTGGCGTGCGCGACCGGCAGCCGCCGAGCGAGATCGGCGAGGATCTGCAGCGCATCGCGCGTCATCTGCGGGACGAACTCCGCCACCGTGACGATCTCGGTGAGCGCGCCGGCCACCTGGCCCGCCAGGACGAGACCCTGGACGGTGTCGCCCTCGGCCTGCGCCTTGCGCATCGCCGCGAGCTTCCATTCGTGCAGGGACGCACCGGCCAGTCCGTCGTTCATGACCGTCGCGAGAAGATCGGAGCCGTGGTTCCGCAGTCCACGGACCGGGCCGAAGAATCCGGGATAGGTGATATCGTCGCCCTCTTGGGCGTCGAGCAGCGCTCGGGCGTAGTTCGGGTGCCATTCCGTGTTGGCGTCGCTCGCGATGAACCGCGTGCCCATCGCGACGCCCTCCGCGCCGAAGCACAGCGCCGCCGCCAGCCCCCGACCGTCGCGAAACCCCCCGGACAACACGACGGGCACGTCGACGGCCTCGGTGACGTTCGGTCCGAGAACGACGGTGTGCACGGGTCGCGCATGGGTGTGCCCGCCCATCTCGGCTCCCGACGCGATGATCACGTCGACGCCCCGCGCCTCGGCCTTGCAAGCCTGGCGCGTTGACCCGACCTTGTGCTGGTGCACCAGCTCGTTGTCCTTGATCACCGCGACGTACGCACCCGGATCCCCCGCCGCCGTCGTGATGGCTCTGAGCTGGGAAGCGACGGCGGAATCGGCCGCGCGGGCCTGGAACACGACCTCCAGGAAGGTGCGGGTGAACGACTGCGCCGGGTCGTGGCCCCGGTCGTCGACCGGGATGTTGACGGCGAACGGCCGGCTGGTGAGACCGGCGCACTCGTCGATCGCAGCCCGCAGCTCGCGCGCGCCGTCGGCCGCCCCGCTCGCCGTCGGACTGCTCAACGTGCCCAGACCGCCCGCCTCCGACACGCCGCAGCCAGTCGAGTCGTGCGGAACGGACCCATACCGTCCTGGACGATCGGGTGATCGATGCCGAGCAGCTCGGTGTACCGCGTCGAGATCACGCCGGCACGCGTTGGTTCCATGCGGAAGTCACCTCGGCATCAGTGGGAGGGCGCAACACATCACGGGGGGCCGAAAAATGCCTCCAGCAATGACCGTACGTGCTCGCCGGTCATTCACTTTCGACATTCCTCCATGCGGAACGGTTGGCACGGAACCAACCGGACCACCGCCAATGCCGGCCGATCTTCCGCACTGCGGAATGTGGCGGCGACACTCCGGGGGCGCTCTACAGTTCCGCCATCCCCGAGCCGGTCGCCCACCGCTCCCGAGGTGGTGGCCCGTCCCGACGCACGCCGTTGACCGCACCGCGACCCTCCCGGTCCCGGGATCCGGCATGCCCGGAGCCGGACACCCTCATCGTCGAGAGGAACACAGATGTCGATCTCCGAATCGATCGATCTCGTGGTCGCCGGTTCCGGCGGCGCCGGGCTGACCGCGGCACTAGTCGCAGCCCACGCCGGCCGCAGGGTGACCGTGGTCGAGCGCTCCGATCGTCTCGGCGGGACGACGGCGATCTCCGGCGGGGGCATCTGGATCCCCGACAACCGGTTCATGCGGGAGCAGGGCCTGCCGGACTCGCCAGAGGACGCCGTCGCCTATCTTCGCCGGCTCACCCTCGGCGCCGGCGACGACGCGCTGATCACGGCCTTCGCCGAGGCGTCCGTGGCCGCGCTGGACTTCCTCTCCGCACACACCCCCGTCCCGTTCCTCGGCACGTCGACGCCCGACTACCAGCCAGCACTGCCTGGAGCGAGGGCCGGTCGCAACGTCGCGGTCGGGTTGTACGACGCGCGCCGGCTCGGCGCCCACCAGGCGCTTCTGCGCCTTCCGCCGTGGCCGGGTGGATGGCCGCCCCTGACGCATCCCGAGCTGGAGGTGGCGAGCTGGGGTCTGCGGGCCGACACCGCCGAGCTCCATGCGCTGGCGAGCAGGCGTCGCGAGGACGGCATCGTGGCGCGGGGAGCGGCACTCGTCGGCGGTCTGGTCGAGAGCTGTCTGGAGGCCGGTGTCAGGTTCGTGACCAGCACCCGCGTCACGGGCCTCGTCGACACCGACGCGCGGGTGTCCGGCGTCGTCGTCGACGGACCCGACGGGACCCGGCAGCTCAATGCCCGCCTCGGCGTCGTCCTCGCCAGCGGCGGCTTCGAATGGAGTCCCGATCTCGTCGAGGGCTTCCTCGGGGTGCCGATGAACGCGCCGCTGAGTCCGCCGGACAACACCGGCGACGGCCTGCTGATGGCCATGCGCGCCGGTGCCCGACTCGGTGCGATGAGCGAGGCGTGGTGGATGCCGTCCGTCGACGTCCCCGGCGCCGAGTACGACGGTGCGCCCTTCTACCGGATGTCGGTCGGACGGGCGTTCCCGGGAATGATCATCGTCAACGCCGAGGGCAGGCGCTTCGTCGACGAGTCACTGAACTACAACGACATGCCGCACGCGATGCAGGCGTTCGACCCCGGAACCTTCAGCTACCGCAACCTGCCCGCCTACGTCGTGTTCGACGCGGCCTTCCGGGCGAAGTACCCACTACTCAACTATTGGGAGGTCTTCGGGGCGGGCGACGGGGCGGGCTGGCTCGTCGAGGGTGCCACGATCGGCGAGCTGGCGGCGCGGGCCGGCATCTCCCGGGCCGGTCTGGAAGCACAGGTGCGGGAGTTCAACGCCGATGCGGCCGCCGGCATCGACCCGGCGTTCGGACGGGGCCGGAGCGCCCTGGCCGCCTACCGCGGCGACGACGACTACGCGAACCCGACGCTCGGTCCCCTTGGTGAGGGGCCCTACTACGCCTACGAGCTGCGGCTCGGATGCCTGGGTACCAAGGGCGGCCCGGTCACCGACCCGAACGGCCGGGTCCTCCGGCCGGACGGGTCCACGGTCGCGGGGCTGTGGGCGGCGGGGAACGTCGCGGCCTCGATGTTCGGCAAGAGCTATCCCGGCGCGGGCGGAACGCTCGGGCCCGCCCTCGCCTTCGGCTACGCCGCGGGCATGTCCGTGGCCGCGCTCACGGCCCGTCCGTTCTGACCAGCTCTCCACCACACCTCGGGTTCTCGGCGACGAAGGAGTTGCTATGTCCACCACAGAACCGGCCGGCCGGACAACGTCCGAGGATTCTGCGTTCGAACCCCCCGATCCCCTGCGGCGCGCCGTCGCGGACTCCGCGATGACCCGGTTCCAGTGGCTGGTCGTCGCGCTCTGTCTCGTCATCAACGCCCTCGACGGCTTCGACGTACAGGTCATGTCGTTCACCGCCAACGCGGTGACCACCGAGTGGGGCCTGACCAGCTCCGAGCTCGGCCTGTTGCTGTCTGCCGGCCTGATCGGCGTCGGCGCCGGATCGCTGTTCATCGCACCCTGGGCCGACCGCGTCGGCAGGCGCCCGCTCATCATCGGCGCCGCAGCGGTGGCAGGCATCGGCATGCTGCTCTCGGGTCTCGCGGAATCCCCGCTCCAGCTCGGGCTGCTGCGCGGGCTGACCGGTCTGGGCATCGGCGCGATCATCACGACGAACATCGTCATGGCTGGTGAGTACGCGTCCCGGCGTTGGCACGGCATGGCGGTAAGTCTCACGTCCGTCGGCTACCCGGCCGGCGCGATCGTCGGCGGCATCCTGTCGGTCGAGCTGATCGACGGCACCGGTTGGCGTTCGGTGTTCCTCGTCGGCGGAGTGGCGACTCTCGCCGTCACGGTCCTCGCGTCCTTCCGGCTGCCCGAGTCGTTGGACTACCTGCTCGCCCGCCAGCCCCGGGACGCCCTCGCGCGGGCCAACCGGATGGCGCGCCGTCTCGGTCACGCGGAGCTCACCCAGCTTCCACCACTGACGGCCCGGCCCGGGGTACTCTCCGGCTTCCGCACGCTGTTCGCCCCGGCACTGCGCCGCTCGACGCTGCTGATCTGGGCCGCCTTCTTCCTGATCCTCGCCGGCTTCTACTTCGTCAGCAGCTGGACGCCCCAGCTACTGGTGAAGGCGGGCCTCTCACCGGCGGTCGGGATCTCCGGCGGGGTGCTGCTCAGCGTCGGCGGCATCTTCGGCGCGCTCATCCTGGGAGCGCTGCTCACCCGGTTCCGGCTGCGCAACGTCGTGTTCGGCTACATCATCCTCGCTGCGGTGATGATGGCGATCTTCCTCAGCACGACGTCGTCCCTCACCGCAGCGCTGTGCATCGCCGCGATCATCGGATTGCTGCTCAACGGCTGCGTGACCGGCCTCTACGCGCTGGTGTCGGCCATCTACGGCCCAGGGGTCAGGTCGACGGCGATGGGTTCGTCGGTCGGCGTCGGCCGGATCGGTGCGATCATCGCCCCGATCGTCGCCGGCACGCTGCTCGACGCGCACTGGACCGCGAACGAGCTCTACATCGCCAGCGCAGTCGTCTTCGTCGTCGCCGGCGGTCTGCTCCTGTGCGTGCGCGGGGCGAACCTGCGTCCCGTCAGGATGGCCGGTGGACGGCAGCAGCCGGTGCCCGCGGCGGACTGAACGCCCTGGTCACACCGTGCGGGCGCGGATGTCCTGGGAGATGGCCTCGGCAGCCTCGCGGGCCAGTACGGCGTGCCTCCGCACCGTGTCGGAGTCGAAGTCCTGGGCCGGCCCGGTCACCGCGATCGCGCCCAGGAGCTCGTCCGGCTCGCCGTACAACGGTACGGCGACGCCGGCGGACACCTTGAGCTGTTCCCCGACCTGGACGGCGTACTCGTACCTGCGGACCAGATCCAGTTCCTTCAGGAGCTGCGCCTTCCGACGCAGCGACTTCTCGGTGGAGACCTCGAGCTGTTCGTCCGGGTACAGACGGTCGATCTGGGAGCGCGCCATCCGCGAGAGCAGGACCTTGCCCGACGCCGACGTGTGCGCGGGGAAACGGGACACGGCGTCGACATCGGCGAGCGCGACCCCGGTCGTCAGGTGCATGTCGACGGTGTACACACGGCGGACGTCCAGCTTGTTCAGCCAGATCTGCGCGGGAACGTACCGGCTGAGCTTCTTCAGGTGCGGACCGGCGACCGCCCGAATGTCGACCTGGCGGAGAGCACCGATCGCGATGTCGAGGAGGCGTTGCCCGGCTTCGTAGCGCCGCCCGGTCTCCTGCTGCCGGACGAACCCCGACTCGCGCAGTGTGGTCAGCGCGCGGTGCGCCGACGACGGCGCGACATCGAGAAGTACCGCGGCCTCGGCGACCGAGATGGACGCGTGATTCTCGAAATACTGCAGAAGGAGCAGCGCCTTTGCGACCGATGACAACGTCGATCGGTCGGAACCACTGCGACGGGGCTCCATTTGCGCGCTCCTCTGCACCCGCGCCGGGCACAGCGCAGCACACGTCGACAAGATCGCCGGATATTACCACCCGGACGCGCTCCGATCTGATCATGAAACGGTGCCATTTGCGCCAGATCCGCGCGACCGAGGCGAAGGAGATCTTCAACTCCGCCGCCAACAACCGCGCCGACCAGTGCGTCACGCCCAGATGCGCCGGTGGTCGCCCGTCATCGGCCAGGGTCGCCACCACCACCTCGATCTCGTCGATTTCCGGTGGTCGGCCGCTGCGGGCCAGGTCCTGCAACGCCGCGATCCCACCAGCGTCGTAACGGGCGCGCCAGTCCACCACCGTCGGGCGACTCGTCCCGGTCCGGCGCGCGATCTCAGCGTTGGGCAACCCGTCCGCGGCCAACAGCACGATCCGCGACCGCACCGCGATCCCAGCCCTGATCGAAGGCGCCGGGGTCAACGCCTCCAACCGAGAACGATCACCCTCGCGCAGCACCAGCGGCGCAGCAACCGACATACCTCATTCTCTCGCACCATCAACCGTAAACAGAGCTACGACACGCGACATAGCCCATCTAAATTCTCTGCAGCGGCCTTCACCCGCAGCTTCGCACTCCCGGCGATGCACTGGTCCTCGATTACCCGACGCACGCGGAATATTGTTTCGAATCCGTGGACCTCGTTGGCACCGTGGCGTCAATTTCGACTTACACTGGCCCTCTTACGCCGAACGAACGTCAATGGATGCCGCCCACGCTGCTCACACGGTCAGCGTCGACAGTCTTTGAAGAAGCGCTACGACGATACAGTTGTCCGCTTCGGCTGGCCCTTAGCCGACCATCGGCCAATTAGGCGTTTCAGGCAGCGCGCCTGTCCAATTCTTCACGATGGCGCCTTCGTTTCGAGCCATCGAGCAATGGAACAACCGAAGCAGACTGGAGAGGAGCAGCCGACGATGACCACGTTTCGAGTCAAGGCCCGCCTCATCGAACGGGAGACGCAGCGCATCGTTCGCGATGAGGTCCGGCTCGCCGAAACCACTACCTACGAGGACGCCACCAGCGTTGCCGCCGAACTATTTCGAGCCGGATTCACCGTCTGGATCTGGAAGGACGTGACACGTGCGGACGGGCGCGTCAGACTCGCTCTTGTACAGATGATCCGGCCGAATGCGCGACCCACAGCGTCGAAAAGCCCGACGCTAGTGAACCTCGCGAGCCGCGCACGCAGCACAGACTGGAACGGGCCGCATAGACCATCAACGTGCCACCGCACGTAAGCCCGAGCACGCCGCGATCCGGTATCGCGCGCCTGACCGTGGCGTTCCCTACTGAGGTCGGGCTGTCATCTGCGCTGGGATGTTGACTGGCCGAAGCGAGATGACGGGCCCTAGCCAAGACCGAAGGATAATGTAGGATTCGTCACTCAACCGCTACTTCTTGACCTCGGGCAGCCAGACGACAGACGTACTACTAATAACTGTCACCGAGTGACGAGCCCTAGTAAGTGCTACGTAGAGGTTCCTGCAGTCCGCAATCTTGTCCGCGTTGCCGATGACGACATGGTCGTACTCAAGCCCCTTGACCAGAACTGTTCGGGACATGACTCGGTTGGCAGGTCGGCGGCCTGAGTGCCTGAGACCATCGCGGATCCGGCCGAGTGCTTCAGCCGCGAGCACAACTTCGCCAGACTCGCACGTCTCAAGAGCCTTGATGCAGTCGTTCCACGCTTCGCGCTTGTAGAGGCGCAGGCCAGGGGCCCTCGCGATAGATGTCATGGCCTGCGCGACTCCGAGCAGACTTGGTGCAGGCAGCATGGAATCGAGCGCCGCTTGAACCGGTCCGATGTCGTCGCGCTTGAGACCGCTTACAGCTTGACCGCGCCCAAGCTTATCCACAAGAGGCACATCTATGCCTTTGAGTCCCACGAAGCAGCTCTTGGCAAACCTGGCTACAATAACGGGTCGCTGTTGAGGTATGCTCGTTTCCACTTCGACAAGGAACCTGTGCATGAACTCACCGCGCAAGTCTTCCATGACGCCGAAGACGCCGAGAAGTTCCTTGCCATGCTCGTCGGCATCAGGCTTCCATTGCCCCAAGACGAGAACTGATTGGCCTGTCGGCCACTGCCGTAGACCTTGGTTGCGCACGACGCCTTGATAAGACTGCACCCAGGTGAGCCCAGGGACCTGCAGCGTGGAGAAGTCGATCGCGTTACCTTGCATGAGTGTCGACCTGATCGCCAGGAGCCACTCACCAAGTGGCACATTGCAGTCATGCCATCGCCAGGCTTGGTACTGCATCACATAGAGGGGGACGGACCTCCCCGGAGAGTCGCCTGAGCAAACTTGAGGTCGTCGGGGATAAAGGCCGCGGTGACCTGACCGTGATTGGCGCGGATGCGGCGAGGTCGGATGAGTTGAGCTGCTCAACGGCTACGGGGGAGTGTGTAGTCGTGAAGACCTGAGCCGGCCGATCCTCCGATCGCAGGTGCTTGAGCAGGTGGACGAGCCGATGTGGTTCAAGACCATGCTCGATCTCGTCGATCAAGACGACGGACTTGTCCTCCGAGGCCATCTCTTGGGTGGTGATGCCCGCGAGCCATCGGGTGCCCAGGCCGTGGTTGGTTAGCGGAACCTCACCGTCGAACAGGGCAAGGTTGCCGCCACCAGACGCTGAGCTGATGTCCAGGCCGGGCTGCAAGTTGGTGAAGGCACCGCTACCAAGCTTGGACAGTCGCTCCTGGACAGTGCCGGTCAGCGCCTTGAGCTCGGGCGTCACCGACTCAGCGACGGCTACGCGTGCCGCTCTGTTCGCTGTGGCCAGCGTGCCGGTGGTTCCGTGACTGGCGTCAGTCAGGCGGGTCAGCGCAGATGTGCGCGTCCATCGCAGGTGGTTGTCGATGCGGTCGTCGACTCTGAAGACGGAGAACCGGCGGCGAGTACCGGCACCAACCTGTTGGCTTCATGCCCGTCCGGTCGGTACAGAGTCCAGGCTGGCTCCATCTCTTTGGTGACTACGAGCTGCACGATGACGCACGGCTCGTACCCGTCCTCGGGATCGTGGATCCACTCACCGTTGGCATCGATCCCGCTCACGTCCATGCCGAGCTGCTGATGTGAGCGGATCTCCGGAGGTAAGGAAGCAAGGGCAACCCTGATGGTGATCGGTGCCTCGACGTCACCGTTGAAGAAGTCGGTGTCGCTGAAGGCCAGCGCCCAGCGGTCGCCGAGGGTGTAGTAGATCGCGTCGATGATCGTGGACTTGCAGCTGTCACCTGGGCCGATGAGGCAGACGAACTTCTTGTCAGCCGGGATGCGCCAGTCGAGCGAGGCGATGCCACGGAAGTTGCTGATCTCGACGCGCCGAACTCTCACAGGTCACCATCTCGTCGCCCCAAGGTCGTCCGCGACCTTGGGAGAAGATCACGGTGCGTGCATGGGCATGCCCTAGCGGGTGACATCCGGAGGTGGCGCGTAGAAGCATGGCTACGTGACAACGGTGAAGGTCCAGGCGGGCCAGTCAATCCTCGAAGGTTTCGTGAAGCGGTCAGCGGCATGACGTTGACCGGTCGCCACGCCGGACGACACCAACTGGATCCCCGGGATCAGCCCCCAGAATCGAACGTCGAACGAGCAACCGCCCGCCACGGGTATCGGCCCCCGACTGTGGCTACGGCGGCGGAAATCGTCGCTATGAGGTGCCACGGGACGAACGCGACACGCGCGCTAACCGCGACCACTGACAGCATCAACCTCCGAAGATCCACATCGCCGCGCCGGCAACCGACACCAACCGACCTGAACTAGCCTGAACCGCCCCGAAGGGGCCCGAACGGACCCGAACCCCTGGAGCAAACCCTGACCCCATTTCGTACCCCGGCAACACCGTGCTCCAGTCCTGCTCCAGGAGCAGCGAATTACGCCTCTTCGAAACGATCGCGCGAGATCATCGTCAGATGCCAAAAACCCCGCCTGACCTGCAAAAACTCAGGTGGCGGGGCTTCGGATGCAAGAGTGGAGCTGAGGGGATTCGAACCCCTGACCCCTTGACTGCCAGTCCGGCCCGGCCAACCCGCTGACCTGCGGAAACAGACTCCGCGCAGGTCATCGTGGTGCAGTTCGACGCCGTTCAGCGCTGTTCTCGCCGGTTCACGTCAGGTCCGCGCTCCAGATTTGCTCCAGAACCAACAGTCAAAGAGTTCGAGCCGTGACCGTTTGACTCGGTATCAAGTAGTCAACCACAGCAGACGTTCGAACGACTCGCGGCCACTCAGGCTGGCGGCCACCACGGGTCGCATCGGGAGATATGAGCTTGACCCCCAGAGCCGGACACTGTGATGTTGTAGGGTTAATGATCTTGGACGGAGGCCGTCCTGCAGACCTGGCTGGCTGAACGGGCCGGGCGCCCCGGAGATCCGCTGTTCCCGACCCGGACCTGGCGTCGGCTCAGCCGCGATGCTGTCGCCCTCCGGATCAGCACCCGCACCGCGACCGCCGCGCGCGACTGCCCGTCGCTGCTCAGCAGGAGAGTCCACCCGCACGTCCTGCGCCACACATGCGCCATGTCGCCGCTGCGAGCCGGCGTCGACACCTCGGTCATCGCCCTCTGTCTCGGTCGCGCAGGGATCCGCTCCACCGACCCCTACATGCACGCCGACGTCCTCATGAAGGAGAAGGCCCTCGCGCTCACCGCCCCGCGAGCGTCAAGCCCGGCCGCTACCGCCAACCGGACAAGGTCCTGGCGTTCCTCGAGAGCCTGTGACTATGCCGCGATCGGTGACAGCCAAACGCCGTCCAACGCGACATCCTCGCGACGGTCCTCGGCATAGTCGTGGTGTCGGCATAGGTCGATGATGATCAGCTTGTAGCGGCGTGCGCCGCGTCAAGGCCCAATGCCACGTCGCCTAAGCTAAGTGGATCAAGCTGTTGACCTGGTTGTTCTTGATCGGTGCGGCGTGGGGTGCTCGTCTCGGATGGTGCGGCTGGCACGGTCGCCGATCATGGGCGAGGGTGTGGTGGTGCGGCCGGATCAGGTGTCGTTGGGGGTGCTGGTCAATGCGGTGCCCCGGGACGCGGTCGATGAGGCGGTCGCGGTGTCCGGGGTCGGTGCGAAACGCTCGGACGGCAAGCTGCCCACGCATGTGATCACATGCCTGGCGTTGGGGTTGTGCCTGTTCCCCGACGACGATTACCAAGAGGTCGCGACCAAGGTCACCGGGTCGCTGGACCGACTCGGCTGCTGGGACGCGGCCTGGACGGTGCCGACCGCCTCAGCGATCACCCAGGCTCGTAAACGCCTGGGCCGCAACATGTTCCCGGAGTTGTTCGAACGCTGTTGCGGCCCGGTTGCCGGCAAGGCCGGCCCCACCGCGCGGGCGATGGCGTTGGGCACCGCGCGCGGGTCGTTCCTGCGCCGGTGGCGACTGCTGGCCATCGACGGCTTCGAGATCGACGTTCCCGACAGCAAGGAGAACGCCACCGAGTTCGGCTATGCCGGGTCGGGGGACAACCGCTCGGCGTTCCCCAAGGTCCGGGTGGTGGCGTTGGCCGAGTGCGGCACCCACGCGTTCGTGGCCGCCGAGGTCGACGCCTACCGGGTCGGCGAGAAGACCGTCGCCGCCAGGTCGTATCCGCGGCTGCGCACCGATGAGTTGCTCACCGCCGACCGGGGCTTTACTCCTGGGCAGCGTGGGACAGCGCCGCGGCGACCGGGGCGGCCCCGTTGTGGCGGGCCCCGACCCAGCTGGAGCTGCCGGTCATGAAGGTTTGCCCGACGGGACCTACCTGACCGCCCTGATCACCCCCACCATCCGCGGGCACCGCCGCGAGCGGTTGCTCGCCGCCGCCCGCGCTGGCGCAGACCTGTCCGACATCAACGCCGTCCCCGACGCCTACGACCAGCGCGGCCTGCCGGTCATCCACCTGGCCCGGGTGATCGAGTACGACGTGCCCGACCGGGTCGGCAACGGCACCGGGGAGCTGATCGTCGTGCTGTCCACGATCACCGAGCTGGCCGGGGACAACGGGGCCCGAGCTGATGAGTTGGCCGTCGCCTACAACGAGCGGTGGGAGGAGGAGACCGCGAACGACCAGCTCAAAACCCACCTGCGCGGCCCCGGCCGGGTGCTGCGCTCCCGGCTACCCGACCTGGTCCATCAGGAGGTCTGGGCCTACCTGATCGTGCACCACGCCATCAGCGAGCTGACCGCCCGAGCCTCCGCGGCCGCGGACCTCAACCCCGACTCGCTGTCCTTCGCCAAGGCCCTGCGCATGATCCGCCGTACCGCCCCCGGGACGGCGGACATTTCCCCCTGAGGACTGGGCCAACCGCCTCCCCGCCCATCTGGGCGAGCTCGCCACACTGCTCATCCCGCCCCGCCGCGAACGCACCAGCCCGCGAGCGGTCAAACGGGCCCGACACAACAGCTACCGGGTCAAGAAGCCCGGCGAGCCGGCCAGCATCCGCCACCGAGCACCGGCCACAATCAACATCCGCGAGCTGAAACCCCAGCCAGCAGCATGATCGACTTACGCTACGTGGCATTGCGTCAAGGCCCGCCTACATACGGACGTACGATTCCAGCATCACCATCCACAACATATGTAGCCCCTGAAATCAGCCTTACAGTGGCATCGCCGGTTCCTGTGACCGCAGGGATACCGAACTCGCGGGCCACGATCGCGGCGTGTGACAGGATGCCGCCCAGGTCGGAGACCACTGCGCCAGCAACCATAAGAAGGGGAAGCCAGGCTGGTGATGTCATCTGACACACCAGAATTTCTCCGCGCTGCAGGCTGGCGAAGTTGGTTGGTGACGTCACGACTCGAGCAACGCCAATGAAACTGCCCGATGCGGCAGGGACTCCGCGCAGATCCTCACCTGACAACGTGAGCGGCGCTGACGTAGGCGCTGGTCGGGTGAACGCAGAACGGCGGGCGGCGATGAGGTCCGGGTCTGGAGGTGCGCCTGTGGCGATAATCTGCTCGATTTCGATAAGACGCAGATGCATCACGTCGTCTGGGCTTTTCAGTAGATCCGCTTCCGTCCAGCGGGCACCAAGCACGCGGACCGGGTTGCGCATGATACGGGTTGCCTGCTCGTAACCAAATGCCATCCAGTCGCGTTCGGTGGAGATCTCGGACAAGCGACGGGCCAGTGCCCCGCCGCGCTTAGCGGCAGGCAGCGGGACCGGCATGGCGGGCGCATGGGAGTCCGACGTTGCCAGAAGTGCTGGCAGCACAGCCAGGAGGTCTCCGGGATGGGTGTCCCACACGGGATCGCTGACTAGAGGGATGAAGGTCTGTCCCCGGCCGCCGTGGGTGGCCATGAACGTGGCAGTGGCCCGGTCGAGTTCATCTGCGTCGGCGCTGCCATCGACGACCTGCTGCCAGATCAGCGCTAACCGCTGTAGATCCCGCCGGAAGATAGCAGTGGGGTGATCCTGTCCGGTGAGATCGCCCGCATGAGTGAGATTAGGTATGAAACGCGTCAGCTGATCGATAACGATCTTGATCGTGAAACTGGGCAGGAAGTGCCGTCTGCGGGACGCGAACATTGCCACTCGCAAAGCGACGCTATGCTGAATCATGGCGACAAGATCCGCATCCGAGGCCTCGTCCAAGTCACGGCCCAGAAGTGCGGCAATCTCGCGGAGCCTAGATTGAAGGTCGTTTCGTATCCACTCGGAGGGGCGGTACCGCATCCCGATGAGAGTGGTAACGATACCGATCGGCAGGCGATAGATGCACCGACCGGTCAACCATGGGCTGCGTGCGTGCACCGTCACCGCACCGGATTCGTCGAGCACGAGAATGTCAGCGGCCCTAATCCGAGAAAGCCCGAACCGCACCGCGTAGTCGAGCGTGGCCTGGACGATGCCAAGGCTGATGTCGCGGTCAAGGACGGTCAGCGGTCGGGGGAAGTAGTCGGCGAGCATCACGCCCACCTGCCGATCAGCCCAGCTGCGCAGTTTCTTCATCGACTTCCTCTCAGATTTTGCGAATACGAGCGCGACCGAGCTGTCACCGGTAGAATCGCCGTATGAAAACCGTTCGCGAAGTCAGTGTCATTCCTTGCACGCCCGCCGAGGTATGGCGATTCCTCACTACCCTGGATCATGACGCCTATCTTCGCTGGCATCCTCGCGATCACCTTGACTTTCGCCAATTGAAGGCGCCGCTCGGCCCGACGGGAGTCGGACAAGTAATGGTGTTCAAGGAGCGTCTGGGGCGGCGCGCCTTTCAATTCAGTTGTGTAGTGTCAGAATCCGTCGAAGACAGATACGTAGAATTCATGCCTCGCCGACCGCTGGCTCTACTGCGGCTGGGCAGTGGATACTTTCGTATAGAACCCGTGAGCGGCGGACGCGCGCAGTTGGAGGCGGTGGTGGAGCTGGGGTGGCGCAGCGCGATCGCCGGGCGGGTGTTGGACTGGCTCATTGGCAAGGTCATCGACTTGTCTGCGCTACGCGCGCACATGCAGGAAGAGGCGAGACACCTGCCGGACGCAGCCAAATCCCTCATGAAGCCTCGTCCAGAAACGCCCAGACCACCCGCGTAACATGGTGTGGGGATGTCCACGGGAGGAAGTGATCGCCGCCGGGGATGAGCACGAAACGCCCGCCAGTCGCCCGAGCTAGTTGCGCCATATGCTCCAGCCTAACGAAGCGGTCCGTCTCGCCACCTGCAACCAGCGTGGGGCAGGTGCCGGCTACCGAGTTCGGGTATCTCAAGCATGGCAGAATGCTGAATTTCAGATATCTCGCGACGGCACCCATGGCACGTATGCGCGGGAGCAGTTGATGGGTGGGCATCGCTCTGCCACCCATCAGCAACGCGACCAGAAGGGCGGCGACCGCGTCCGGCGTCACCCGGTACAGCGCAGAGCGCGCATAGAGCGCCGATATAAGGCGCATCCCACGTGGCATGACATACGTCGATGGAGTGCCCAGATACACCCGGCTGCGGACTCGATCTGGCCAGCGACGGGTGAACTCGCTGACGACCGCCCCGGCGTCGCTCCAGCCAACAAGATGCGCGGCGTCGACTCCGAGGTGATCGAGTATCTGTGCCAGCTCCTCGGCCCGTTGGGGCGGGCCAAACACCTCATGTGCGGAGACCGCGGGTGTGTACAACACGACTTGCCAGCCATCCGGCACCGCGTCAACTAGTGGCGCGTACACGAACCCCAGCTCGGCGAAGGTGGGGATCAGGATGACCGTCTGCCCCTCACCGCGTGAAAACAAGCGGCGGCCGCGGCTGGTAGTCATGGCACTGTTGAGTTGCTGCTGGACCTGCTGCGCGGCGGCGACCAACGATGGTTGGCTTGACTTCACTGAGGACTCGTCCCCTTTCGATTACCGGACATCCATCATGGCTTGCAGCAGGTTTCGCTTGACCGGCACGATCCTTCCGGCTAGCTGGACTGCTGCCATAGACGCCGCTGTTGGCGCTCGTTCGGCGGCAACACCGAGCAGGTGGGTGCGCCTCAAAGTGGGCCGTACGCTGCGCTGACGCTGAGCACCGTAAGAGGCGATTGCCTGATCTATGCGGGTCGCCGTCCGGGGGCAACCCGCCGCGTCAAGGCATCCTGCCAGTACTTCGGCGTCGCGAATGGCGAGATTCAGGCCCTGGCCACCAACCGGATGTACCTGTCGGGCAGCGTCTCCCAACAGGATCGCGCCGGGCCGGCCCCACCGATCGCTCACGGCCCTATAGAGGCGGTATGTGTGCGGCCGTTCGACCAGTTCGAGCGGCACCCCGGCGAGTGGTCGGAACCGGGCTGCAATGGTCTCATGGAGGAAGTCGGGCGCGCCGACTTCGTTGAGCTGCGACGAACGTACCTGGATACCGATGCGTTGCAGGCCTTCGGGCAGTGGCACTAGCACCATGGCTCCATCGTCGCTCAGAATGTAGAAGCCGCAGTCGCCGTAGCCGTCGACGGTGCGAACGCACGCATTATAAAATGCTGTGGCATAGCGATACACATTCGGCGCACCAAAGTACCGCCTTGCAAGGCGAGATCTTGCGCCACTGGCGATGATGGCCAGCGACGATGGGTATGTAGCGGTTGCCGTGTGGACCTCCGAAATCCGCCCGCCGGAGTCCAGCAGCTCGACACACCGCCCACCATTGACGACGTCTACCAATCCCGTTCGCTCGGCTGCGGCTCGCAGCGCTGCAGCTAGGTTAGGATGACGAAGCGACGTAAAACAATGATTGTCACCGAGTAGCTGCCGCGTGTCGGCGTCTAAAAGGATTCCACCGTCACCGCTCGCGATGCGAAACCGGTGAAACTGAAACGGATTGTGCGCAGCGATGTCGCGGTCAGCTCCCCACCGAGACAGCAACGGCATCACTCCGGCGTGAAGAACATCGCCCCGGTCTATATGCGCTGATGACGGGCGTGATTCGAGGACGGTCGATTGGTATCCCAAGTGCGCAAGCGCAAGCGCGCTCGCCAAACCACCGATACCGCCGCCAACAATCACGATCGGGTTCATAACGACCCACCGGCCGTCACCACTCGACCGCCGCTGCACCACAGGAGAATCCCAAACCGAACGCCAACAACAGGACCTTGAGCTCGGGTATGAGTAGCCCCTGCTCCTTGGCGAGCGACAGGTTCACCAGTAGACTTGCGGGCCCCATATTTCCGAGGTGGCAAACAGGCATAGGAACGGTTTTCGGGTCAAGCCGCAATGCCCTCACGCCGATATCAAGCAGCTTAGCATTCGGCTGGTGAGCGATCACGAGGCCAATATCTTCGCGCCGCCATTGTGACTCTTTGAGCACCGCGCCCAGAACGCCGGGGAGCACTCTTAGAGCAGCACGTGCCAGCCCCTGACCGTCCATCTCATAGAACCCGGCACTGATCTGCACCCCGGCGGACCCCGACTGATAACCGTGGATTGGAATTCGACCCAGATCGGCGTACTTGGTGTGTGTTTGCCATTGCAGGCTGTGAATATGGGTTGGATTTTCGCCATCAGAAGGAAGAGTCAACACCATCGCTCCTGCTCCGGCCCCGAACAGGCCGACAGTCGCCACATCCTTGGGATCGATAACGCCAAGGAAGTCGGCCGCGGCTGAGATGATGACCCGCTCGCAGCGTCCAGCCGATAGCATGAGGACTCCGATCTCGATCGCAGCAATGGGCTCGGAGCACACGCCGTCGATCGCGAGAACCCGAACTTCTGTCAGCCCGAGGGACTGGGCGAGAACGATTCCCGACGGCGGAGTTAAGCAGGTCAATCCATTCTGAATGTGTAGGAGTACGGTTTCCGCACCGAGATCAGATAGCAGTATCCCGGCTTGATCGCACGCGGCAGTTACGGCGCTCCGCGCCAAACTCTGCACGTCCTCGTTAGGTCCACATACACGCCGTTCGAGTATGCCTGTCCGCGAGGTGAACCACTCGCTGCCTAGCTCGAGCGAAACCGCAAGATCAGCGTTGGAAACGGTCTTCGAGCCGACTGCGTGCCCTATGCCAGCAACACGTACGTGCGTTGTCAAAATATTCGCTCCCTGGGTCAAGGACTAGTTGGCGCGGCCCGCGGCTCTGGCTTGGGTAACGGGGCGAGCCTGAAGGATCCAGATCCGGTCGGACTCGATCGCCCACTCTATGTCTTGAGGACCGCCGAGTAGCTGCTCCACGTGGAGTCCGATCTCCGCTATCGCAAGGGCCTGATGTTCGGTCAGCACAGGCTTATTTGACAGCTCCTGCGGCGTCGAGACCACACGGCTCTGTGGCGCGGTGGGAGAGACTGTCGACATCACCGATTTCAGGCCAATGTTGATATCAGTCACCACCAGAGGTGCCCTCGATACGGTAACCGCGTCGGGTGTAACCAGCCCCCCGACGACTGACTCGCCGGTTCCGAAGTTTGCTTCGATGTAAATCAGCGATGTGTCACGAGTGACCGGGTGCTGCGTGAACAACACGCCTGCCTTTGCAGCGAAGATCTGCCGCTGTATAATTGCCCCCATCATCGCAGTGGTTTCCGCAAGTCCGGTGCGGGCCGCGCGGTACGTCGCTGATCGATCGTTGAAATAGGCCGCCCAGCAGTCCTTCACGCGTTGCAGTAACGGTCCTACGCCACGTACTCCGAGGAAAGACTCGAACTGTCCAGCGAATGAGGCCTCAGCGCCGTCTTCGCCGACGGCCGACGAACGCACTGCTACGACCCGCGGCATGCCCGTGGGTGAGTTCCAGCCTTGGTAGGTCGATTGTATCGCAGCATCTACGGTATCAGGGAGTGACGCACCTCTTATCTTATCGGTGATTGAAGCTAGTCGTGCCGACGAAATATCGTCACTCAGCAAGCCGGCAATACTGATTGCGTTGCTGTGCAGGTGCAGCAAAAAGGCCGCTCCAGTGGCGACCGCAAACTCCGGCACCGCAATACCGGCCAGACGCAGACGAGCGAGGGTGGCGGCCTTACCGCCGACAACTGAACTTGATTGCGCGATGACAGCATCATCGTCCATGATCAGCGACTGCATCCCCAGATCATCGTCCTCATAAGGTTCGTACGCCAGTATCGAGGCGAGCTGGCCCTGGCTGCTCGGGCCGCGGAGTGGAGGTAGTCCTGGCGCGGGCGTGCGTGTTGCTCACCGACTGGAGACCGAGCTTGGCGAGGATGTAGCGCTGCGCGGTGGTGAGTTCGATGCGTTGCCGAAAGTGCCGGCGGGTTCTTCGAAGGTGCCGACGTGCAGTACTTGGAGGTCCTCGCGGACGCGGTTCCAGGTGTCGACGGCGCTGGTCTTGACAATCCGGACCAGCAGCAGCGCGAGCGCAGCAGAGGATGAGGTGGGCGCGGATGCGGTCTTCGAGGCCGGGTGAGTGCGTCGAGGATAACTCCGCCCACGCCCGTCAACGCGGACCCGGTGAGCGCGCCAACGCGCAGCTCATGAGCGGGAAGATCCTCCGCAGGATCCGCTGCTGCCCCCACCGGGCCACCGCTCTCGTCAAGGCCATCCTCGTCCTCATCCACGCCAGCTGACCCCAAGTGGAAAAGGCTCACTGCTGTCCGGTGCCGTGGGCGCCTACAGCTACTACGACCCGCTGCAGCGCCCGATCTCCCGCACCCTCGCTCTCTGGCTCATCGTCGTCATCGCCGTCGCTGCCCGACGGCCGCCGCGACCGGCGATCCTGCACGCCACCGTTGCGCTGCTGAGTGCCGTCATCGCCTTCTACGTGGGCAAGAAGGTGATGTACGCGCTGCGCTATCCCGGCCAGCCCTACCCGCTCAACTACACCGAGATCGGACTGTGGATCGTGCTCGCGATCGCCGCGGTCTCGGGCTCGGCTGGCGTTTCACCGCATCAGCCACCCCGGCTGGCCCGGTGCCGCCGCCACGGCGACAGCGGCCGGGCTTCTGATGGGTGACGCCGTGCATCGCGGCTACTTCTACCGCGACGATATCCCCATCGTCGCCGCGATCGCCGCCCTCGGACTTGCGCTGCTCGTCGGCCTGACCCAGCACGACCGCCGCCATCAAGCTCCACGAACGGCGCTCCTCACCGTCCCGGCAACGGTCGGCGCCGTGCTGCTCGTGTCCGCACCCGACGTTATCGAGCAGCTCGTCTTCGTCGGCTTCTGACCTGTCCCGGCGAAGATCGGTCGCAACCGGTGTCCTTTCCCGTCCGCGGCCCGACGCGACCGTGCGGCGTCCGCCGCCACCCCAACAGCGGCAGCGTCGACTCTGCCGCGGCTCGTACTGTGACCTCCACGGAGGTGCCCGATGACAATCGTCCGGTTACTGCTCGCGGTCCTGGTGCTCCTGATCGTGATCCCGATGGCCCGCACTGAGGTCAGGCTGCGACGTCGGGCCGCATTCGAGCTGACCTCTGGCCTGTCGGGCCGCGCGCTACGCACGGCCAAGCGGGACAAGCTGGCGCAGCTCAAATACCTTCAGCGGCCCTCGACGCGACCGGCCAGCAACACCTCCGACGCGGGTTCCCCGGGTGGCGCAGTCGACGGCTGCGGCCACGGGGCCGGTCACAGCTGACGCTGACGATCAGTTTCCAACATGGCCAGTGAGCGGCCACAATGACATTGGCCGGGATGGTGCTGTTGCCGATCAGCTTGGCCCAAGGTTGCCCCGGTTGTCCGGGGAACCGCCGGCTGAATCTGGCGTGAAGATCGCGTCGAGTCAGTTCGGTGCCGCTGGCACGCGACGTCAGAGGATGGTGGCGCCGGTCGCTGCGTGGGCGACAACCACCTCGAGCGTGGCCGACGGCGAGTTGGTGGCGATCACGACAGGAACGCCCGCGAACCGTGCCGAAGAACGTCTGGAACTGGAACTGGACCTCGTCCGTGTCGAACTCGCCACCCTTGAGGTGAGAAGCCGGGGTCGTGCAGTGGTCCCACCCGAGACACCGCGAGGTTTCGTTTATCTGGTCGCGCAGATCAGCGGTCCGGATGTCGTCGCTCGCCAGCCCGCGCAGCACACGCAACATGTCCGCCACGGTAATGAACCACCCACCCCGACGCGCAGGCCGCCGGGCCGACCGGCGGCACCTTCCCCCGCGTCAGGACCCCAGGCCGGCCATAGAACAGCATCGGGTCCGTCGGTACCGAGCACCGCGCGCTGTGCACCCCGACCGGGTCGAACACCTCGCGCTGGACACGGTCGAGGAACAACCGGCCGGCCGCGCCTCCCCCCGGGGCGGGCGCATCCTCCATCCGGGGAAGAAGATCCCGAACGATCGAAAAGTTGATGTTGTTGTAGGACGACCGCCCCTTGTCCGCCACCGTCACACCGATCGCGATCTGTTCCTGCGCCGCAGGCCCAGCTGTTCGGGCTCACGCAGTTCGGCGGCCACGACGTCTGGGCCGCCGGATACGCCGCCGACCCCGACCACGACCGCGGGCGCGGCACCGTGCCAGCACTGGGACGGCCACGCCTGGACCGACCAGCCGCTGCCCACTGTGGCCACCAACTGGGGCCTCTCCGGCATCGGCGGTATCGCGACCGACGACCTGTGGACGGTCGGGACCGTGATGCAACACCCCGTCCGGGCGGTCACCCTGCACTACGACGGCCACACCTGGCAGCATGTCCCCGCGCCCACCCCACCGCACACCGCGGTACACATCAGTGATGTCGTAGCGCTGGCCAGCAATGACGTCTGGGCCGGCGGCCACCACCAGACCTCCGCTGAGCGCGGACACCAGCCGCGGCGACAGTTCGCGATGCACTGGGACGGGACGAGCTGGTCCACCCGCGACCTCGACGACCACGAGGGCCAGATCTCGCAGCTGGCTACCGACCGCGGACGGGTCTTCGGGATCGGCAACGCCGGCGCCGCGCCGTACGCCACCGCGCTCACCGGCCCGCCCTTGCCGGCACTGCCCGGCCCCACCCTCTCCGATACGGCCGTCCGCAGTTCCCTGCACGGCGCAACCATCTTGTCCGGCGGCGCGCTGCTCGCCGTCGGAGCCACCGCCAGCACACGGATGCCGCTCCAGCCCCTCACCGCGCTCATGCACCCATGACGACCAGGCCGTGCCAACCGAGGACAGAAGGTTCTCCGACCCGCGGTCAATATTTCCGTGCTCAACAGTTGGTCCGCCTGCGGCCGGTCGGTCCGCCCTCGACCCGGTGCAGGCGGCGAAGGAGTTCTCCAGCCGCTGACCCCTCCCCCATTTCAGGCTCTCGTCACCGGGGAGCGGGGATGGCAGAGTCACCGCGGTGGGCAAGGATCGGCGTGGGGGGGCGGTGGTCACCGCCGTGGTGCTGGCCGTCGTGCTGGCCACCCCGCAGAGCCGATCCGAGACGGTGGCGACCGCGCCGGCGGATCCGCCCCGTGTGCAGGTGGAGCTGGGCGCGCTGCAGCGGGCCGGCACGCCCCTGCCCGTCGTCACGCTGACCGTGGCCCCAGTGCCCGCGGCTCTGGCGGCGCAGGCGACCGCCCTCTCGCCGGCGCAGGTGCTGCTCGAAGGTGGCATCCCCGTCCGCGTCCTTGCGGCCTACCGGCACGCTGCAGACCTCATGGGGGCGGCCGATCCGGGCTGCCGGCTCGACTGGGCCCTGCTGGCGGGGATCGGGCGCATCGAGTCGGGTCACGCCGCGGGCGGCCGGGTGGACGCCGCCGGCACCACGCGTGGCCGCATCCTGGGCCCGGTCCTGGACGGTTCGCTCCCCGGCAGCACGGTGGTCACCGACACCGACGGCGGCGTTCTCGACGGCGATGTCCGCTTCGATCGTGCCACCGGCCCGATGCAGTTCCTGCCCGCCACTTGGCGGTCTATCGGGGCCGACGGGAATGCCGACGGCGTGGCCGATCCCAACAACGTCGACGACGCGGCCCTGGGTGCCGCCCGCTACCTCTGCGCGGGCGGGGGCGACCTGAGCACCACCGCGGGCGCGATCGCGGCGCTATTCCGCTACAACCGGTCGGCCGCCTACGGCGCCACCGCGCTCGCCTGGGCGCAGGCCTACCGGACGGGAGCCACCGCCGTCCCCGACCAGGACGGTCCGGTGCCCGCGGCCGAGCCAGGGCCGCAGGTGCTGGCCGCCGCCGAGGGCGGGCCGGGTGGCCCGCCGCAGACGGCAGCCCGCGGTGCCTCAGTCCCGGAGCCCCAGGCCGGCGCGCCCGTCCTCGGGCCGGCAGCGCCGCCGCGTCCTGCGAGCCCGGCGCAGCCCGCCGAGAAGCCACCGGCCCCCCCGACCACCGCCACGTCGGAAGGCGGACCGGCGACGCCGCCGGTCACGCCGCCGCCCACCACAACACCGCAGCCCACCACGACACTCCCGGGGACGACCCCGCCCACCACGAGTCCGCCCGTCACGGCGGCGTCCACCACGACTATGCCCGTCACGACGCCGCCCACCCCGGCCTGCCCCGCGGTCACCGTCGCGGCGTCAACGACACGGGTCGTGCCGGACACGACCGGGCTGCTGCTCCGCTTCGCGCTCCCGGCCCTCCCGGCCGGTTGCCGGGTGGCCACGGCGACGCTGCGGCTGGACCCGGGCCCCGATGCCGCCGGTGCGACGCTGACGGTGCGCCGACCGACCGCGGCCTGGTCGGCCACCACGGCCGCCGAGCCCGCGTCGGTGGGCCCGGACGTGGCCTCGGCTCCGGTCGCGGGCGTGCGCCGGTTCCGCATCACCGGGCTCGTCACGGTGCTCTATGCGGGTCCCGACCACGGTCTGTTGGTGCGGGGCGCGGGGGCGCCGGCCGCGCCCGTCCAGCTGACCGTGTCGTTCGTTCCTGCTTAGCTTGATCTTTAACCTGTGCGCTGTCCGCCGGGATGTCATGGTGAAGTTGCGCGCGGACCCCTGATAGCCCGCCGCCCGGGCGGCCGGGCGCAGGCGTTTGGCGGTGATCCGGCCCTTCGTGTTCTCGACTCGCTCAGCGACCAGGTCGCTGACCCCCGGGTTCCGCAGCTGATGTTGGCGCTGGACACGGAATCTGGGGTTTGACCTGCACCGCTGAAGTGGGGTTGACGCGGCGCGTCTCAAAGGCCAAGTGCCCTCTGAGCAGGGACGATGTGGTTCTCAACGCCAATCGTTCCCCGGCCCGGAAGTTACCTGGAAGATGCGAGCTTCCCACAACCTCAGCACCGTGTCCGTGAGCTGCAACGAGCCCAATCTCGTGTCGGGCGCAGGGCTGTTGCCCGCGGCAGTGCTGGCCCAGAAGATCGGACTCGCCGAGCTGATCGAACAACGCGTGCGGCTGGCCGCGCACGGCGCCAACGGCGGGACGAAGGCGTTGACGGTGGTCGGGTCGATGCTGCTGGGCGGTGACTCGGTCGCCGACACCGCGCCGCTGCAGGCCGGCGCGACCAGCGAGCTGTTCGACCAGATTCGCGCGCCGACGACCATCGGGTCCTGGCTGCGCGCGTTCAAGTGGTCCAACGTCCGCGAGCTCGACGCGGTGCCCCGCGAGCTCCTGGCCCTGGCCTGGGCGTCGATCTCGGTGAGGATCCCGAACCCCTGCCCGGCCATGGCCTGCCGCACGGCGGCGACGGCCTTCTCGTAGGGCAGCTCCAGGGTGAACGTCATGCTGTAGTCCGTCAGTCGTGCTCCCGATTCCGTTGTCGTTCCCGTTGTTGTTTCCGTGTCGATGTCGGGTGTGGGGCGGATGGGTTCAGCTGGTGTGCAGGGCGGCGGGGGCGAACAGCGCGGCGGCGGCGACCCCGGCGGCGACGGCCAGGATCACCACGGCGAACCCGCGGCGCAGCGCCGCGGCCGGCAGCCGGTTCGCCACCCGCCCCGCGGCCAGGGACGCCAGCAGGGCGGCGGCGGCGAACACCACGATCACGCCGTAGTCCACGCTCGCGGCGGCGGCGGCGTGCGCGGCCAGCCCGGACAACGAGGTGAGGGTGACGATGGCCAGCGAGGTGGCGATGGCCTCGGCGGGGGTCAGCCCGAGCAGCAGAGTCAGGGCGGGCACGATGATGAACCCGCCCCCGACCCCGAACAACCCGGTCAGCAACCCCACCCCGGCACCCGCGGCGAGCGCCTTGGGCAGGCAGCTGCGCCAGTTGATCCCACCCCCACCGGTGCGACACACCCCGCCGGTGTCGTCGGGTTTGCCGCGCAGCATGCGGACGGCGACCACCGCCATCAGCACCGTAAACGCCAGCAGCAGCCACTGGGTGGGCAGCAGCTTCCCCAACGCGGTCCCCGCGAACGCGGTGGGCACACCGGCGGCGGCGAACACCAGCGCGACCGGCCAGCGGATCGTCCCGGTGCGCAGCCGCGCCACCAGCCCGCCCGCCGCGGAGATCGCGACCACCAACAGCGACCCGAACAGCGCCGCGGGCACCGATTGGCCGACGCCGTAGATCAGCGCCGGGACGGCGAGGATGGATCCGCCCGCGCCGAGCAGCCCGAGGGCGGAGCCGATGATCAGACCGAACACGCCGGCGAGGATCATCATGACCCGCTCCCTCGGCCGCCGTGCCGCTGATCGGTCCGAGGTCCGGTCGGGTGTCTGGTCACGGGGTGGTCATAGGGATCCCGGCATCAGCGGCGTTACCGAAATCGTCGTCGACGACCACCACGGTGCGCCCGGCCCGGGCCAGCAGCGACGCGGCCGCGGTGGCGCGGTAGCCGCTGCCGCAGTGCACCCACACCGCCCCGGATGGCACGTCGTCGAGCCGCCCGGGCAGCTCCGGCAACGCGACGTGCACCGCACCCTCGAGGTGGGAGGCCTTCCACTCGGTGTCGAGCCGGACGTCGAGCACCACCTGCGCCGGGGGCAGATCGCCGTCCCGCCGCCCGGTGAGTTCGGCGGCCAGCGCGGAGAAACTCGCGCTGGGCAGGCTGGTGAGCTGCGCGGGGTCCGCGGCCAGCTCGCGCGGAGTGCCGGTCGCGGCGGCCGCGACCCGGTCGATACCAATCCGGACCAGTTCCCGCTGCGCCGCGGTGACCTGGGCGGGGTCCTCGCCGAGCAGGGTGATCGGGGCGCCGTAGGGGGCCATCCAGCCCAGCCAGGTCGCCATCGGCCCGTCCAGGCCGAGGCTGATCGTTCCGCCCAGGTGCGAGTCGAGGTAGGCCTTGCGGGAACGCAGATCCACCACCCACTCCCCAGCCGCCGCCCGCCGGGCCAGCTCGGCCGGATCGGCCAGGACCGCGGCGCGCAGATCCACCGGGTCCGGGCCGGCAGTGTTGAGCGCGCCCATGTGGGCGTAGTAGGCGGGGTAGGCGCCCAACCCGGACAGCGTCTCGCGGACGAACTCGTCCCGGGCGAGCCGCAGGACCGGGTTGACCTCCCGTTCTTGGCCCAGTGTCGAGTCGTCGCCCGAGGCCGGGCTGGCGCTGCAGAAGCTGCCGAACCCGTGCGTCGGCCACACCTGCGCCCCCTCGGGCAGCAGGTCGGCCATCGCGTGCGCCGAGGCGTGCTGGGCGCGGGCCAGGGGTTCGGCGTGCTCGTCGCCGAGCAGGTCGGTGCGTCCGGTCGTGCCGTAGAGCAGCGACCCGCCGGTGAACACCCCCATCGGCCCGTCCGCGCCCTCCAGGACGAAAGCCAGGTGGTGGAAGGTATGCCCGGGAGTAGCCAGCACGCGCAGCCGCAGCCGCGGCGAGACCTCGACCACATCGCCGCCGGTGACGCCGGTGCTGTCGAACGCCAGCTCGTCGTCGGCGCAGGTGAGGTAGACCGCGCCGGTCAGGCGGGCCAGTTCCAGGCCACCGGAGACGTAGTCGTTGTGCACGTGGGTCTCCGCCACGTGCGAGATCCGCACCCCCAACCGCCCGGCCAGCGCCAGCACCCGGTCCACATCGCGTTGCGGGTCGATCACCACCGCCACCTCCCCGTCGGTGGCCAGGTAGCTGCGGTCCCCCAGCGAGGAGGTTTCGATCACTTCGACATCAATCACAACAGGTTCCTTCCGTCCTCGGTCCGGTACCCCTTCAGCTCCGGGCTCGTGCGGTCCCCGGTCAGGGAGTGCCGGAGTCCACCAGGCGGCCGGACTCGATCCAGCCGGCCGTTCCGCCGGCCACCGACACCGCCCGCGCGCCCGCCGACGTCAGCGCCTCCGCCGCTTTCGCGCTGTGACCACCGGACTGCCAGATCACATACAGCTCCTGGCCGGCGTAGTGGCCCGGGTCCGCGACGATCTGCTCCAACGCCACGTTCACCGCACCGGGCACATGCCCGGCCGCGAATTCCTGCGCCGAGCGGACATCCAGCACCGCCACGTCCTCGCGGCGCGAGGACGCGAACTGCTCCACATCAACCTCATCAACCTGCGTCACAACTGACCTCCTCAACCTTCAGGTACCCGGTGGGGTATCTGACAAACACATGTCCGCCGTGGTTGACGTGACATACACGGCCTATTCGGGAGAACGTTCAGGCGAGGGAGAGGAACAGCTTCTCCAGCGCGGCCTCGGTCATCGGCGGCTCCTCGCCCCGATCCCGCGCGGCCTGGCAGTGCCGCATTCCACTCGCCACGATCTTGAACCCGGCCCGGTCCAACGCCCGCGACACCGCCGCGAGCTGGGTCAACACCTCAGCGCAGTCCCCACCCTCCTCGATCGCCCGGATCACACCGGACAGCTGCCCGTTGGCCCGGCGCAACCGCACCAACGCATCACCCACCAGAGCGGGAGTCATCTTCACGTCGCCACCTCCATCAAAGCCAACATACCCCCGGGTGTATCAGCACCTCCGTTGGCTGCTGCGGTTCGGATCGGACCGGAGCACTCGACACCGGTCTCCCCGGTGTGGCGAGCTGGTCGGGCGCGGTGGTCACGGGTTGATCGCGTGTTCACGCTATGCCGCCTGGCTGCGCCAAGCGTCGGGATCGCGCACACCCTCACCGGGTGGTCGGTCGTTGGAGACTCCGTAACCCATTCCCGGCCGCCGGCCCATGAGCGGGCCGGCCCGGGTGGACATCGACAGGCCATTCTGACCCCACGGAGGTGTCGTGAGCCGCTACCACGTGGCCACGTTGGATATCGTCGTGGAGCCGGTGCGGGCGGTGCGCAGGTTGGTCTCATCGGGTCTGCTCGGGCGGTACGTGATGTACGAACGGGGCGGCCGCTACCACCTTGCCGGTCGGGCCGAGGGCGAGGTCGTCGTGGACGGCCGGCAGGTGCGCTCGACCCGGGCCGCCGACGGGTCGCGCACGAACGAGGACTGGACAGGCACCCCGTGGCCCGAGGTCTCGGCGGCGATCGACCGGGTCCGTTTCGACGGTGCGCGGGTCTACGGGTTCGCCTGCTTCGACCTGGCCGCGCAGATCGGCACCGGAACGGCTCCCGCCGGACGGGATGAGACTCTCGCCCACATGATCGTCGCGGGTCTTGAGGTCGAGCTCTGCGCGGGGCGGGCGGTGGTGCGCTCGGTGGACCCCGAGCTCCTGGAAGCGGTGGCCTGCGTGCTCGCGGCGCCCGACACACTCGCTGACCCCGTGCCATCGCCGGTGGACGTGCGCACCGACTGCGGCCGCTACCGAGGCCGCGTCGACGAGGCGATCAGCGACATCGCCACCGGCCGGCTGCAGAAGGTGATCCTGTCGCGCTCGGTGGTCGTCGAGTTCCCCGTCGACATCCCTGCGACTTACGAGCTGGGCCGCTCCCACAACACGCCGACCCGCTCGTTCCTGCTGGATCTGGGCGGATGGATCGCGGCCGGGTTCAGCCCGGAGAGCCTCGTGGAAGTGGGTGCGGACGGCTCTGTGTCCACGCAGCCACTCGCGGGCACGCGCGCCTTCACCGGCGACGAGGCGCTGGACGCGAAGCTGCGCGCCGAGCTGGTGTCGGACCCCAAGGAGATCTTCGAGCACGCGACGTCGGTGAAGCTCGCCGTCGAAGAGGTCACCGAGATCGCCACCGCGGGGTCGGTGCGGATCACCGAGTTCCTGGCGGTCAAGCAGCGCGGGAGCGTGCAGCATTTGGGCTCCCGCGTCATGGGCGACCTGCTGGCGGAGAAGACGGTCTGGGATGCGCTCGGCGCCGTGTTCCCGGCCGTCACGGCCTCGGGGATCCCGAAACGCCCCGCCTACGACCTGATCAGTGAGCTGGAGGACGGTCCGCGCGGCCTCTACGCCGGCACCGTGTTCATGCTCGACACCGACGGCGCGTTGGACGCGGCGCTGGTGTTGCGGGCCATCTACCAGCGCGACGGACGCGCATGGCTGCGGGCGGGTGCGGGCATCGTCGGGGCGTCTCGGTCTGAGCGCGAGTATGAGGAGACGTGCGAGAAGCTGATGAGCGTCGCGCCCTACGTCGTCCCCGCGATGCCCGCTACCCGGCAGCCGATCAGGGAGAAGCGAGCATGACGACCCCCACGACCACCTCGCGCCTACTGCCGCTCACCGTGCCGGGTGACGTGACGTCGGTGGTGCACCGGTGGCGGCAGGTGGCCGCGACGTTGGGTGATCGGCCGGCGGTGAGCTCGGCGGGTGTGCGGTACTCCTTCGCGCGGGCCGACGCGGTCACCGATGTGGTGGCGGCGCGGCTGCTGGCCACGGTGCCGGACGACGGCACGCCGGTGCTGACGTTGCTGGATCACAGCGCGGAGGGCGTGCTGGCGTTGTGGTCGGTGATGAAGGCGGGTCGGATCCTGGTGGCGTTGGATCGGCACCTACCGGTGGATCGGCTGCGGCGGATCGTCGAACTGTCGGGCAGCACGTGTGTGGTGACCGACGCCGAGCACGCCGGCCTGGCGGCCGCTCTGGGTGCCACCACGGTGCTGCGGTTCGAGGAGCTGGCCGCCGACGTGGACGGGCCGGGTGCGGTGGCCGACCGGGCCAGGGTGGCCACTGTCGCGGTGGCGGGTCTGGATGATCCGTTGTGCATCGTGTTCACGTCGGGATCGACGGGCGTCCCGAAGGGCGTGGTGGTGACCCACGGGCACGCGCTCAACGACGCGCACCACGGCGCGGAGAACCTGAGGATCGGTGTGGCCGACCGGGTCGTGCAGGTGCTGCCGCTGTCGTTCGCGGGCGGATTCATGCTGATGCTCAAGGCGCTGCTCCACGGCGCCGGCATCTGGGCCTACGACCCCCGTGACCGCGGGGTGCGGGGGTTGGAGCCACTCCTCGCGCAGGAGCGGCTGACCGTGCTGGGCTGCACGCCGCACCTGCTGCGGGCGCTGGTGGCGGCGCTGCCGTCGGGTCACGTGCTGGACACGGTGCGGCTGGTGACCACCTGCGGGGAAGCGGTCTACGGACGCGACTACGAGGCGCTGCGCCCGCACCTGCGTCGAGGCGCGTCCTACGTCAACTGGTCGGGGTCCTCGGAGGTCGGCAACATCTCCTTCCACGAGATCGGGTGGGGCGCCCCGGAACAGGACGGTCCGATCCCGGCGGGGCGCATCGCGAGCAACAAGGAGGTGCGGATCCTCGCCGACGACGGGGCGCCGGTCGCGGCCGGTGAGACCGGTGAGCTGGTGGTGGTCTCGGACTACATGTCGGCCGGGTACTGGCGCAACCCCACCGCGGAGGCCACCAAGTTCGGCCGCGACGCCGACGGGCGGCGGTTGTGCCGGCCCGGGGACATGGCCCGGGTGCAGGACGGGGTGCTGAGCTTCGCCGGCCGGACCGACGCCGCGGTGAAGATCCGCGGCTATCTCACCGATCCCAGCGAGGTGGAGGCCGCCATCGTGGACTCCGACGCGGTCGCCGAGGCCGCGGTGATCGCCGTCGTGCGGCCGCCCGCCGCGAGCTACCTGGTGGCCTACGTCGCCGCGGACAAGCGTTTCCGCGCCGAGGAACCGGCCATGATCCGCAGGCGGCTGCGCCAGCGGCTGCCCGAGTACATGGTGCCCTCGGTCATCGTGGCGATGGCGGAGCTGCCGCGCAACGAGCGCGGACGAGTCGACCGCCAGGCGCTGCCCCCCGCCGCGCCGCCCACCCTGAGCGAGCCGCCCACGACGCAGTGGGAGATCGTGCTGTCGGACCTGTGGGGTGAGGTGCTGGGCCTGGACTCGGTGGGCCTCGACGACGACTTCATGGAGCTGGGCGGTGACTCGCTCACCGCGCAGGAGATGCGCCGGCTCGTCGCCGAACGGCTCGGGATCGCGCTGACCTCCGCCGACCTCGTCGAGGCACCGACACTGCGCCGGTTCACCCGGCGCGTCACGCTCGGCTCGGCCTCGCTGCCCAGCCACCCCGACATCGTCTCGCTGCGCACCGGAGGTGCCGGCACGCCGGCGTTCTGCTTCGCCGGCGGCGGATCGCTCGCGCTCACGTTCGTGCCGATCGCGCGCCACCTCGGCGACCGCCCGGTGTACGGATTCCAGGCCCACGGGCTCGAGCAGCGAGCCCGGCCCGACCGGACCGTCGAGGCCGCCGCCCACCGCGCGCTGCAGCTGATCCGGGTCATCCAACCCCACGGCCCCTACATCCTGGTCGGGCACTCCTTCGGAGGGCTGGTCGCGCTCGAGACCGCGCGGTGGCTCGAACAGGCCGGCGAGACGGTCCGCCACCTCACACTGCTCGACACCTACCACCCCACAAGCAGCGCCGGCGCCGTCCTGGCACCACTGCCCCCGATCCCGGACGACATACCCGCCGCCGCGGGGGCCCCGTCGCTGTGGCGCCGCAGCCTGGGGACGGTCGGTACCGCGGTCCACCGCCGGGTGCAGGCCGTGCTCCCCGACGGGCTGCCGGAGCTCGACCAGCTCGGCGAGCGCGTGCGGGCCCGGCTGGCCGGCATCATCGCGTTCCCCGGGCAGCACCAGTTCGACGCCTTCTTCGACAACTCCGGGCTCGTCGCCCGCCGGTATGCCCTACGACCGCTGACCACACCCGTCCTGCTGATACTCGGCGACGACAACCCCGACGGCGCCCACGCCTGGACGCCACTGCTCACCGGACCACACAAGATCGTCGAGATCGCGGCCGAGCACAGCTCGCTGATGCGCGAGCCACACGCCTCCGACATCGGAGCGCTCATCACCGCCGAGCTCGGCGACGACAGACGATGATTCCGCAGACGCGGCTCCTGCCCTGCTATCGGAACCGACACGGGAACCGGGGAGCGGAGTCAAGCCGGTCGTAGTCCATCACCTCGGCCCGGGCGAGGTCGACCCGCCCTGACGCCACCCATCGGCGCGCCCCAACAGTGTTCCGACTCGTGGTCAAGGGCACGGTGTCTGGACGGACGCCACGGGTGACCGGTTCAGCGGGACGATCGCCGGTGCGGACTCGATCGCCGTTCTGTTCGAACTCCCACCCGGCAGCACCCTGGCCCAATACGACTCCGCGATGGACCTGCGTTCCGCGTAATTCAGGTGGCCTAGAGGCCATGATCTAGGGCTTGACCTGGGGATACGCGTAGAGACACGCCGGAGGGGCGTGTCTCTAGGTGGTGGTGTTGGGGCTGGTCAGCGGCTTGTGGGGGCGAGTTCGATCATCTGCTTGGGGGTGGGGATCGCGAGCTTGGCGAACAGGTCCTGTTGGGGCTTGGACAGGTCGCTGCGCTGGCGGAACAGGCCGGTGGGGCCGGTGAAGGTGCCGACGTGGAGGCGCTGGAGATCGCGGCGGATGTTGTGCCAGGTATCGCCGGTGGTGGTCTCGATGATGCGGATGAGCAGCAGCGCGAGCCAGCACAACACGACGTGGGCGCGGATGCGTTCTTCGAGGCGGTGACAGACCGGGCGCAGGTCGAGGATCTGCTTCATATCGCGCCAGCCGCGTTCGACTTCCAGCAGCTGCTTGTAGCCCACGGCGATGTCGGCGGCGCTCAGGTGCGGGTCTGAGCAGCGCAGCAGGTACTTCCCGTCCAGGTTCGCCTCGGCCTTGATCTTCGCCTTGTCGATGCGCAGCAACCCACCGGGAGTGACCCGTAGGAACCGGTGCAGACCGGGCTTGGTCGAGATCTTCCCGCGCAGCTCGCCGCGTTTCATGACGCTCAGCGTGTCCGAGCCGTCGATGAGCTCCTGGAGTTGAGCGATGAGTTGGGTACGGATGTGCGCGTCGCGCTCGGCCCCGTCGGGGTTGTGGCAGATCACGAACCGCTCGGTCTCGGACACCTTCACCTCCTTGACCCGCATGTTCGCCGCGATGGTGGTGTAGCGGCCTTGGCGCGACAGGGCCGCCTTGATCTCCGGGCTGTCGGAGCGCAGCTTCTCGCCGATGATGTAGGCGTGATCGCCTTGTCGCAGGTAGCGGCGGTTACGTTCGGAGGAGAACCCGCGGTCGGCGACCCACACGATCTTCGACAGGGTCCAGTCCCGCATGTCGTCCTTGACCTGGCGGATCAGCGCGGAGTCGCCTGTGTTGCCTGGCCAGCACCACACCCGCACCGGGATCCCGTCGCGGGTCACGGCCATCCCGATCACGATCTGGTGTCCGCGTACGACCTCATGTGCCGAGGCCGGTACGACCTGACGTGCCGAGGCTGGCGGGCCGATCATGCCACGGTGGTGCTACCTCCTTCGATCGCGGTGAGTCGGTGTTTCAACCGATAGCTCGGACCGTTGATCGAGAGCACTTCACAATGATGAAGTACGCGATCGAGAATCGCCGTGGCGAGGACATCGTCACAGAAGACCTGGCCCCATTCGCTGAAGCTCTTGTTCGAGGTCAGGATGATCGGCCCCGTCTCGTATCTTTTGGAGATCATCTGAAAGACGAGGTTGGCGTCAGACCGGTCAAGCGGAAGATACCCCACTTCGTCGACGACAAGAATTGCCGGGCGCGTGTAGGTGCGCATCTTGCGGTTGAGCCGGCCGAGTTCCTCGGCGGCGCGCAGCTGTCGAACCATGTCGTCGAGACTGGTGAAGTAGACCGAGTAGCCGGCCCGGCAGGCCGACACCGCCAACGCGACCGCGAGATGTGTCTTTCCGACTCCCGGGGGACCCAGTAGGGCAACATTGCTCTTCGTCTCGATGAACGACAGACTGGCCAGATCGCGAACCTTACGGGTGTCGAGGTCGGGCTGGAAAGCGAACTCGAACTCATCGAGGGTCTTGTGGTGGGGCAGCTTCGACAACCTCAGGGCTTGCCGGAAACGTCGTCCTTCGCGGATCCCGAGTTCCTCCTCGACGATGAGGTCGAGGAAATCGAGGTATCCCAGCTGTTCGACATCGGCGCGTTTGACCAGCTGCTCGAGACTGGCCGCCAGGTGCGGCAACCCTAGTTTGGTGGCGTGAGATTTGATGCGGGCGGTGGTCAGTTCCGTCATGAAGCTGTTCCGTTCCGATTGTCATCAGGGTGGTCGCCGCGGCGTGTAGTGAGCCCGGCGGCGTCGTCGTAGGCGGTCAGCGAACGCCGCCCCACCGGGACTTGAGCGGCCGCTGAGCGGGTCAGCAGCCCGGCGAGCGGGTTCGGCTCGGGCTCCGCTGTTCGGATCGGCAGTGGGTCGCTGACCCGGTCGGTGGTGGCCCGTCCGGTGCCATCGGGCAACCCGTCCCAGTGCCGCTGGTCCACGACCCAGCTGCCCCGGCGCGCGGCGCGGGCGTGCACCGCCAGCAGCGACGACCCGTCCGGCTCGGCGGCGAGGGTGTGGATCGCCACGGTCGCCGGCGTGACGCGCACTTCCACGGTCTGACCAGGTCGGACCCGACGAGCCGGGGTCGAGTACAGACTGGCAGCGAACGACACCAGGCAGTCCTTCCCGACCCGACGCAGATGCCGATCGGCCACCAGATACGGAGTCTCGGGCAGCGCCCGCAGCACGGCGTGGTCACGTTGGGCGCGGACCCCGATCACCTCCCCGTGGGTGCGGTGCACCTGGCGGCGCCGCAGAACCGACCAGGCCCCGAACGCGTGATCAAGCTCGTCAAGACGGTCAAAGCTCCGCCCGGCCAGCACGTGATCGCGCACGATGTCGACCTGACGCTCGACCCGACCCTTCCCGGTCGGCCGATAGGCGGCCAGCACATCGATATCGAAGTCGTAGTGCCCGGCGAACGCGACCGCTTCCGGGTGCAGCGGAACCGCTTTACCGGGTGCGACGTGCCGCCGCACCACCGTCTTGGTCCGGTCATACACAATCGAGGCCGGCACCCCACCGAAATGTGCGAACCCGCGCCGGTGGCAGTCCCAGAACACCTCGAGGTCCATCGAGGTGGTGTAACAGCAGAACGGATCCCGCGAATAGGACAACACCATGTGGAACGAGTACACTCTCTCGATCCCAACATGGGCGAGCACGTCGCCTTCGTCGCCCCAGTCGACCTGGGCTTGGGCGCCCGGGGTCACTTCGAAACGTCGGTGCAGATCGGCCAACGCATCCGCATCGATGCCCAGCTCGGCGCGGACCCGTGGTCGAGCCTCGGTCAGATACATTTTCACCCGCTGATAGTGGCCGGTGAACCCGTACTGGTCGACGAGTCGTTCATGAATCACCGAACCCTTCAACGTGATGTCTTTCCGCAGCCACGAGTCCACCACCTCGGCGAACGCGTCCATTACTCGAGGCTGGGTGCCTCGTCGCGGCGGAGCCACCGGCGGTGTCATCTTCTCCTCGGCGAGATATTTCTTCACGGTCCGCCAGTGATGCCCGGTCTCCCGGGCGATCGCCGAGATACTTACGCCCGCATCATGCAGGGCTCGGAAACGGCGCAGATCCATCCATTCCTCCGGATTCAGGATCATGACGTGCGGACCACCCCTCAGGTCGCCGGCACGCTCGGCCGACTCGCCCCGAAGGGTGATCAACACTCAGTTCAACACGGTCACGACACGCCGGGACCTCGGCACGTCAAGCCGTACGCCGCTGAGCAGGTGAGGTCGTACGCGGACATCTGGGGAAGGTCATTGCGGGAGTCCTTCGACTTGCCGTAGGTCCGGAACCCGACGTGGTCGTCTCCGCCGTCGGTGGCCGCGCCGTCCTTGGCCGCGGTGTCGTCGGTGGCGGTGTCGTCGGTGGCGGTGTCGTCGGTGGGTCGGGGGTGGCCGTGTTCGTCGCGGGTCACGGGCTCGTCGGGGTTTTCGAGTTCGAAGTAGGTGGAGGTGGTGTCGAAGAACAGCAGGTCGACTTCGAGGTTGAGCAGGTTCGCGACCTGGGCGAACACTCCGGCCTCGAGCTTGTCGCGGACGTCGTGGAGCCAGTCCATCGCCCGGTAGCAGGCGTCGTCGGAGGTGGCGGGCAACCCGTCGATGTGCACGTCGTGGTTGATCCAGTCCGCCGCGGCCAGCTTCGACGACGGCGCGAGTGCCCGGTTGGCGACCAGCCCGAACAGCACCCGCTCGGTGGTCTCGACATCGCGGGGTCGGCCGCGGCGCGGCGCGGCGCGCAGGCCGTGCAGCACGGTGTCGATACCCAGGCGGTGCCACAGCGCGTCGAGGGTGAACGTGCCCCCGAACGAGCGGGACTCGCAGAACGCCAACTCCGGGGTTGAGCCGATGGTGGCGGCCAGCGCGTCGGCCGGGTCGAGCAGCCGAGACAGCGACCCGACCAGCCTCTTGACCGCGTCGCGGTCGAGTTGGTCGGCGCGGCCGAACCCGTAGAGGATCTTCGGGACCGACCGGCCGGCGACCGGGTCCCACTCGCTGTGCGCCAGGTGCAGGTAGTGGACCGGGCCGTTCTTCGTCTTCCGCACCGTCGTCTTCACGAACATGGCTCTAGACGCTACACCATTAAACGGCTCTCTAGCAGCTCGGACTATATTAGACGTTTCTCTAGGCACTTCTCGGCTCAGTGGCGACCTGCACAGCGATGACCTCGGGCTTCATCCAACCAGGATCTCTAGACGAGCCGAATTACGCGGAACGCAGGATGGAGGCCGCCGGTGACGCCGCGCTGCACCAACCGGCGCGGCTCTACCACGTGTGCTATCGCACCGACACCGGCTTCGGCGTCCGGGACGTGTGGGACTCCGAGGAAGCCTTCGCCGCGTTCGGCGAAATCCTCGGCCCGGCCAGCGCAAAGGCCGGAATCGCGCCCACCCCGCACGTCTACCCGGCCCGTCAGATCATCACCCAGGCCGGCGAACGCCAGCTCCCCGCCTCGGCCCAGGCACACTGAGCCGCCCGACCCCGCCGGGGCGACCCAGGTGGGTCGCCCCGGCACGGCCGACTCCCACCCCAGCCCCGTCTCCCACCGGAGTCATCTGATGTTCAGCTTCGACCACAGCATCACCATCGACCGGCCCGTCGCCGAGGTCTTCGCCTACACCGCCGACCCGCACAACATCCCGCGCTGGCGACCTGAGGTCCTTGAGGTCCGCGGCGCGCGCAGCTTCCTTTCTCGACCGGATCCACCTTCTCCGAGATCGTGGCGTTTCTCGGAAGGAAGGAGTTCGGCATTATCGTGCGCGACTGGGCGCCCGACCACCAGGTGGTGCTGGAGAACCTGACCGGCCCGGGGTACGCCCCACCCAACGCCTCGAGTTCACCCCCACCGCGACAGGAACCCGCGTCGACATCCACGTCGACGCCGTCACCTCCGGGATGTTCCGACTCATGGAATCGCTGCTCCCGCGCCAGCTACACAAGAAATGGGTCGGCTACCTCGACACTCTCAAACAAGCCGTCGAAGACCAGCACGCGCACAGCTGACGATGACGACAGCAACGATGCGAGGCCTTCCGCGCGCCCGCGACGTCCGAGGTGTGGCCGACGGGCACGGTCGCGACCGGCCGGTGCGGCGCACGGACGTCAAAGCCGAGCCGGGTCTCCTGGTAGCCGGCGTTCGCGGGACCGATCCGGGGCAGCTTCGTTGCGCGCACGTGCTCCATCAGGACCGTGGTTCGGTCAGCCATCCCGGCACGACACATCGCGTCCGTATGGCGCTGGGAGAACCACGCCACGCACCGCTGCAAGGTCACCGCGATCTTCGACGAGCTCGACGACCAGGTTGTCGAGGCGATCTCGAAGCCGATTCGCGGCGGTGGAGTTCGTGTGCAGTAGAACACCGACCGGGTAAGCGCCGCCGCGGCATACGAGCACGACGGGGACGCGATGCTGAACGGACCAGGACATTCGGGCCGGTCAGATCCATTGCGAGATGGGCCGGCCCACGGCGCCCACGTCTACCTCGGTCAGGCCAAGATGGCGAGCGCGAGGAAACCCACGACCGCGCAGAGCCGTCCGACCGAGGCGATCACGTGCACGGTGCGCGCGAACTGAACTGTCGCACCCGCGGCGTCATCACACCGCCACGATGCGGCACCGCCCGAGCAGAACCGCGACTGGCCCAGGTCTATGGGAGGTACCGGTCGATGCGGCGCAGCAGGGCTGCGAGCGGGCCGTGTTCGTGCCAGCCGCGGCTGATCACGGCCTCGCGCACCGTGCCGATCAGGCCGCGGGCCCGGCTCGCCGGGCTGGAGTTTCCGGTGTCGCGGTGGGCGGTGGCGCGGCGTTTGAGGAACACCGCGCAGCCCAGGCAGACCCCGATCTCGGGGTGTTGCCCGAGGCGGGTCAACTCGGTCTCGGGGTAGGGCCGCCCGCAACACCAGCAGGCCGGGACAGACGCCGGTTCGTGCTGGGCTTGGGCGCTCATCATGGGACACCTCCACGCGGGTGGGCCTCGGCCGTCAGTGCAGGTCGCTGGGGTGGACGGTACCCAACAGGTGCCCTTCCGGGTCGGTGACGACGGCGTAGGTGAGATGGCGCTCCGCCAGCCGCTGCCCGATCTCCCGGACCGGTTCGTGGGGGCGCAGGGTGGAAGGCCCGGGTTCCATCACCTCACCGGCCGGGCGGTCGAGATCGGCGCTGGCGAGGACCGAGGGCCGCAGCCGCCCGAGCAGCGTGACCTGGTCGGCGGCCAGGACCAGCGCGAAGCCGTATCGGCTCGCCGTGACCCGGGCCCGGACCGCGGCCACCGGTTCATCGAGGGACGCGGTCGCGACGTCGTCGCGGAGCCGGGCGCCGATCGTCGGCGCGCCGGCGGCTGTGCCCTCGACGGGCAGGTTGTGGGCCAGCCAGTCGACCTTCCCGGGCACGTAGTCGAAGACGTGGGTGAAGCCGAGCGCTGCGAGCCGGCACGCGGCTCGTGGGCTCATATCTCAAAGGCCGTCCCAGCAGTACACGATCACCGGCCGCACCCGGTCGAGCCCGGCCGTCGTGGCGGCGTCGAGGGTCTTGAGCGGGATGCTCACCGCACCGGGCAGGTGCATCTCGTCGTACTCCTGCGCGGGCAGCACCTCGACCAACTGGGCGCCCTGATCGAGCAGCGTTCGCAGGGCGGGTAGGGCGATCGGTGTGGGCACCGGGACCTCCTGGCAGTGGATGAGTGGGTTCAGCAGTAGGACGTGCCGACGCCGACGAGCAGGGTGGCGGTGAGCCGGCGGCCGAGGTCGAACGCCTCGCGCACCGGCAGCACCGAGGCGTCAGGGTGCTCGCGCAGCCACGGCTCCGCGGCCGTGGCGGAGGCGAAGAAGTGGACCTGGTTGCAGAACGCGGAGCGCACCGAGGTGACCCCGTCCGGGGTGAGGATCGAGACCACCGCGGCGGCCGGCTCGATGCTCGCCACCCGTTGCGGGTCGACGTCGAGGTGGATCGGCGTGCCGGTGGCGTGGCACGGCGAGCTGACCCGCGCCGCCCGGTCGAGGACGGCGGGGAAGATCAGCGTGTCCAGTGCGCACCACGTGTAGAGCCGGTGCCCGTCGACCTCGAAGGAGTGCGGGGTCGGGTTCACCGTGATGCCGTGCCCGACCACCCGGCCGTACGCGTCGTACTCGGTGTCGGTCAGCGCGCCCAGCCCGGCCCTGACCTCGGCCAGGTTGTGGCCGGTCGCGGCGGCGAGTTCGTCGAGGGTGACCGGGGCGGCGCGGGCCAGCGCGCGCAGCAGCGCCGGCCACAGCCACGGCAGCGCCGCCGCACGGCCGCCCAGCGATCCGGACAGTTGGGTGGCGAGCTGGTCGACATCCGTGCTCATCGTCGCGAGATCCCTTCCGGGGGTGTGCGGATCGGTGCTGGCCAGGCCGGGGTCAGCCGGCGCAGCAGGACAGCTTGGATACGTCGGTGGTGAAGGTTTGGGCGGCGAGTTTGAGCCCTTCGGCCATGGTCAGGTACGGGCACCACAGGCTGGCCATCTGTGCCACGGTCATCTGGTTGGCCAGGGCGTAGACCGCGGCGGCGATGACGTCCCCGGCGCCCTCGGCCAGCACGTGCGCGCCGAGCAACCGCCCGGTGCCGGTCTCGGCGACGAGTTTGATCGCGCCGCGGGTGTCGCGGTTGGCCAGCGCCCGCGGGACCGCGGAGAGCGGCAGGACCCGGCACTCGCAGTCCAGCCCGGCCTCGACGGCGGCGGACTCGGTTATCCCGGCCGAGGCCAGCGCGGGGGTGGTGAAGGTGACCGCGGGCAGGCCTGTGTAGTCCAGCGTGCGGTCGGCGCCGTGCAGGGCGTTGTCGGCGACCAGGGTGCCGTGCGCGGCGGCGACGTAGACGTACTGCGGGTGCCCGGTGACGTCCCCGCCCGCCCAGATCCGCGGGTTCGTGGTGCGCAGCTGCTCGTCGACGACGACCTCGCCACGGTCGCCGGTCTTCACCCCGACCGCGTCCAGCCCCAGGCCCGTGGTGACCGGGCGCCGCCCGGCGGCCAGCAGCAGCCGCTGCCCCCGCACCTCCCGCCCTGTCGTGGTGGTGACCACGACACCGCCGTCCTCGTCGATGACGGCCAGAGCGCGCTCCCGGACGACGGTGATGCCGTCGTCGGTGAACACCCCCGCCAGGATGTCGGCGAGCTCGGGCTCGGCGTGCGGGGCGAACCGGCCCACCAGGGTGACCCGGGCGCCGAGGTGCGCGAACAGCTGCGCCTGCTCCAACCCCACATAGCCCGCACCGATCACCACCAGCGATTCGGGCAGCTCGGTCTGCTCCATCGCCGTGGTCGAGGTCAGGTAGTCGACCTCCTCAAGGCCGTCGAGGTCGGGGGTGTGCGGGGCGGAGCCGGTGGCGATCAGGTAGTGCGCGGCCTCGATCCGGCGACGTCCGCCGGCGTCGAGGTCCACCTCCAGCACCGGGCCGTCGTCGGTGCCCCCGTTGTCGGTGGCGGCGAAGCGGGCGGTGCCGTGCAGGATCGGCCAGCCGTACGCGGTGGCCAGGTCGGTGTACTTCTCCGCCCGCAACCCCTGAACCAGTGCGGTTTTGCCCGCGATCAGCGCGGCCATGTCGACCGGGCCGGCGCTGGTCGCGACGCCCGGGAAGGCCTGGATGGCGGCGTGGCGGGCGCCGGCGGCGGCGAGCAGCGCCTTGGACGGCACACACCCGGTATTCACGCACGTCCCTCCGGTGGTGCCCTGCTCGACCATCACCAGCCGCGCACCCGAGGTGCTGGCGGCGATCGCGGCGGCGAACCCGGCCCCGCCCGACCCCACGATCACCAGGTCGAACTCGACGCCGCCGCCGGTACCGCCGTCGTTGTCGCTGCCCATCGCGCCGCCCTTCCTCTTACGAACCCGATACAGCGAGGTATCCGCTCACGCGGATGCCACAATGTCTACCCTAGTATCCGGGGATCCGGATGTGACAGGTCCCGGACGGGAAGGGCGGTAGGCGATGACGAACCGAGCAAAGACCGACCAGTCGGCCGCGCCGCATCAGGGCGGGGTGGCGTTGTTGCCGGTCGAGGCGGGAGGGGTGGAGATGGTGGCCAAGTTCTTCCGCGCGCTGGGCGACCCGGCCCGGTTGCGGCTGCTGGAGTTCCTGCTCGACGACGAGCACACCGTCACCGAGTGCGTCGAGCACATCGGGCTGTCCCAGGGCCGGGTCTCCACCCATCTGGGGTGCCTGTCGGACTGCGGCTACGTCTCGGTGCGCCGCGCCGGCCGGTTCGCCTACTACCGGGTCGCGGACCCGCGGGTGGCCGATCTGGTGGTGCTGGCCCGTTCACTGGCCGCGGACAACGCAGCCGCGCTGGCCGCCTGCATGCGCATCCCCTCCGCCGACCCGACCGGCTGACGGGAGCCCCACCCGATGTTCCGTCCGAACCCCCAGCGCAGCGACACGCGTTCCGCGCTGGGCACCGCCGCGCTGCTGCTGGTGCCGGTGCTGTGCTGCGCCGGGCCTGCGCTGCTCGGCGTGGCCACCCTCACCGCCACCGCGGGCGTGATCGGTGCCTGGCTGCTCAACCCGTGGCTGCTCGGCGCCGCCGGCCTGCTCACGCTCGCCGCGCTCGGGTGGCGGCTGCGGCCGCGCGCGACCTCCTCGCTGAGGCCCGCGGCCTGCCCACCCGAGCATCCTGCTCAGTCCGTCGACACCGACCGATCCCCGATCTCGCACCAGGAGCGTTGAGATGCCCCCCACCTCCACCGACAAGCCCACCGCGGCGACCCGGCGCTCGACCCGGCGCCGGACCCTGTGGCTGGCCGGCGCCCTCGTCGTGGTGCTGGCCGTGGCCGCGGTCCTCTACACCGCCCTCACCCCGGCCAGCAGCGCCGACGGTGCCGCCGGCGCCGGCTCGGCCGGTGGTCCTGTGTCGTTCACCGCCGCCACGATGTCCGGGCAGCCGGTCGCGGTGCCCGGCGGCAAACCCAGCGTGCTGCTGTTCTTCGGCGTGAACTGCGGCGGCTGTGGCCCGACCTCGACCGCGTGGCCCAGATCCAGCAGCAGAACCCGGGCGCGGCCAACGTCGTCGGCGTCGACATCACCCCCGGCGAGACCGACAGCGACGTCCGCGGGTTCCTCACCACCAACCACGCCACCGGCCTGGGCTACAGCTTCGACCACGACACCCGGCTGATCACCGCGCTCGGGGTCACCCAGCTGACCACCGTGATCGTGCTCAACCCCTCCGGCGCACCGACCTGGCGCGCGGTCGAACCCACCCGCGAGCAGGTCCAGACCGAACTGACGAAGCTGACGGCGCAGTGACCGGGCTGCTGGCCCTGGCCTTCGGCGCCGGGCTGCTCGCCCCGGTCAACCCGTGCGGGTTCGGGCTGCTCCCCGCGATGCTCACCGCCACCCTTGGCCACCCCGACAACGCGCAGCGCCGCGGTGTCGCGGCCCGGCTGGCCGGCGGCCTACGGGCCGGGCTTGCCCTCACCGTCGGGTTCACCGCCACCTTCCTCGTGATCGGGATCGGGCTCACCGCCGGGATCCGGTCCCTGATCACCGTGGTCCCCTGGATCGCCGCCGGCATCGGCGCGATCCTCGTGCTGGCCGGGTTGGCGTTGCTCGCCGGTCGGCACCTGCCCGTCACGCTGCCCGGCCGACAGCCCGGCCACACCGCGGTCGCGGGCGGGGTCGGGCGGATCGTGGTCTTCGGCGCCGGCTACGCCGTCGCGTCGGCGTCCTGCACCCTCGCGGGTGCTGCTCGCCGTGGTCACCCAGGCCGCGGCCACCACCCTGGTCGGGGCCGTCGCGGTGTTCGCGGCCTACGCCGCCGGCTCCGCGCTGCTGCTGATCACCCTCGCGGTGTTGGCCTCGTTCGCCGGGCACACCCTGGCCGCCGCGCTGCAGCGGGTCGCCCGCTACGCCGGGCGGATCGCCGGCGCGCTGCTCGCCGTGTCCGGGGCCTACCTGCTCGTCTACTGGCTGCCTCAGCTGCTCGGCACACCGCGGCTCGGCGACGCCGGACTGGCCGGGCTCGCCGGGCGGGTGGCCACCGCCATCACCGAGCACCAACTCGCCGTCACGCTCACCGCCGCCGCCCTCGTGATCATCGCCGCCGCCGCGGTGATCCGGACCCGACACACCCCCACCGATGCACCTCCGACCCCCGAGGACTGCTGCCCGGCCGAGGACTCGACGGCCACCACCCCGATGGCGCCGGAACACACGACCCGGTAACCCGGCACCTCGACCGGTCAGGTCACGCCGGCGAGCCCGGCTGCGTGGGAGCGGTCGACTCAGTCCTGGATGTGTGAGACCCGCCCGTCCCCGGTAGTGATCACCTTGTAGGCGGGTTGATCGCGCGGCACGTCGTCGGTAAGGACACCCTCCGGGGCGCTGACCGCGAGCCCGACCAGCACACACGACCCGGCCACTCGGGACTCGACCACCTCGGCCCGAACCCCGGCGGCGACCTGCCGACGCATCAGATCAAGGACCTCGCCGCGATCGTGGCAGGCGGCGCGGGCATCGACCGCATGCCAGCTAAGCCCGGGGTCCATCAGCGCGGCCAGCGCATCCAGGTCGTTCGCAGTGAACGCGTCGATCACCTGCTGGGTGACGTGCTCGGTCATCGACGCTCTCCGTCCGGCCCCGGGTGGGCGACGTCGCGATGATGGTCGCCCGCCCTGCCGCGCGCAACGGACTTCAGCTCCGATCCCAGCAACAGCTCCGTGACGAACCCCGAAGGGACAACAATCGGGGTCGACGAGCCCGGGACAGGAGCACACCCCATGGCAATACTTCCCGCCGACGATCCGGTCGCCGTGGCGCTCGGGCAGGCCATCCGGGCCGGCGACTCCACGGCGCTGCAGCGCCTGCCCGCCGAGGATCCCGGGCGGGCGTTGGTCCACATCCAGGGCCGCAACGGCAGCACCCGGACCCCGCTGCACATCGCGACCGACTGGCCCGGCTACTTCCCGCGCGACTCGGCCGTCGTGGGCCTGCTCATCGATGCCGGCGCCGACCCCAACGCACCGGTCACCGGATCTGATCACGCCGAGACCCCGCTGCACTGGGACGCCAGCGGCGACGCGTCCATCGCCAGCGGCTGGTCGATGGTGGGCGGCCGGCGGCAGCGCAGCTACGAGCTGACAACGGCGGGGCGGGCGGTGCTGGGCGAGCAGCGCTCCGCCTGGCGGGAGTTCGCGCACCCCGTCAGCGCCCTGATGGACCCGTGGGGCGTGTCCGGCGACGGCGTGAGACCGCCGTCGGGTCGACAGCCGCAGGAACTGGCGGGGTGGTCGAGGAGTACCTGGCCACAGTCGCGGCGCGGTGAACGATCTCGCTGGTCGGCAGATGCTGGCTGACCGGGTCGTGGGGCGGACCACTGAGTTGGCCGCAATTGGTTTCCTGCTCGATGCCGCGGCCGCCGGCCGGGGCGGGTTGTTGGCGCTGGAGGGCGAGGCGGGGGTTGGTAAGAGCTGTCTGGCCCGGGCTGCGGTGCGCTCGGCCACCGGGCGCGGCCTGACGGTGGCCTGTGGGCGGGCATCCTCAGGACCGTCGGTCCCGTTCCGGGCGATCGCGGAGGCGCTGCTGGGGCTGGAGCGGGCCGGTGGGCTGCCGGCTGAGCTGCCCTCGGTGGGGGCGCTGGCCCGGGTGGTCCCGCGGTGGGGGGCGGTGCGCAGCGAACCGTCGCTGGTCGAGGTGGCCGAAGCCATGCTGCGCCTGCTCGCCCGGATGGGGGACGCGGTGCTTTTGGTGCTCGAGGACCTGCACTGGGCCGACCCCGAGACGCTCGCCGTGGTCGAGTACCTCGGTGACAACCTGGCCGGTCAGCCGATCGCCGTACTGGCCACAGTACGACCGGAACCGCCGTCCGCGGCGGCGCTGATCGGGCGGTTGGCCGCCCGCCGCTCGGCGGTGCACCTGGGTCTGGCCACCCTGGCCCCCCACGAGGTGCTGGCCCTGGCCCGAGCGTGCCTTGAGCTCGACACGTTCGATGCCCTCGGCGCCGGCGCCGGCGCCGGCGCCCTGCCCGCAGGGGTGGACGAGCTGCTGGAGAGGGCCGAGGGGCTGCCGCTGCTCGTCGAGGATCTCCTCGGTGCGGCGGCCCGCTCGGGCGCGTTGTGCCAGGACGACGCGGGCACATGGCGGATGGTGCAGCCGCCCGACCCGTACCTGCCGGTGCGCTTCGCGGACACCGTGTCGGATCGCCTCGCGACGTTGGACGCCGACGCCCGCGAGGTCCTCGGGGTCGCGGCGATCCTGGGCCGCCGATTCGATGACGCGCTGCTGGGCGCGATCACCGGGCTGGGCGAGGACGCGGTGCTGGCCGCGCTACAGGCCGGGTACCGCACCCAATTGTTGACCCGCGCCGGTACCGCGTTCGAGTTCCGTCATGCGCTGACCCGGGACGTGGTGCTCGACGCGCTGCTGCCGCCGGTCCGGGCCCGGCTGAGCCGCGCCGCGGCCGATGCCCTGGAAACCACCGCGCAGGACGGGGACTGTCGCCGACTCGTGAAGGCTGACCCCCTGACGGCGCCGGAAAACTGACCCCTCTGAACGCTCGAGGG
>NZ_JBHSIR010000040.1:0-68007 GCF_042653605.1 Pseudonocardia sp. GCM10023141 | reverse complement strand
CAACGCGCTCGCGGAATCGTTCAACGCGACCCTCAAACGCGAGGTCCTCCAAGACGAGAACACCTGGCCTGATGAGGCCACCTGCCGCCGCGAGGTCTTCCGATGGCTCGTGCGCTACAACACCCGACGCCGACACTCCTGGTGCGGGCACCGATCACCGATCGACTACGAGGCTCTCCCCGTTGCTACGCTCCCGTCAGCCGCGTAATCACACCCCGTGTCCACGTTCCGGGGGTAAGGCCCGGTGGCTCGCCGGCGTCAGACAGCATCGGGTACCAGCCCTGTGGCCAGTGGAAGTGGCGCACCAGCCGTTGCGGAAGCGGGTGATCGATCGGGGTGATGCCGAACAGGTCGCGCATCTCGCGTTCGAACCGGCCGGCCGGAAAAGACATGCCCGCCAGGCTCGGCACACAGGGCGCGGCCGGATCGAGCCCGATATGCAGCTCCACCCGAGACTCCCGCACCGCCTCCTCCCGCGGGGCTACCTCGGCCGCTCGGGTAAAGAGGTAGACCGCGCGCAGCCCCCCGCCGCCAGTACGGTCGTCGTGGCCGGCGATCAACGCAACGCGATACCCCGCCTCGAGCAGGGTCGTGGCGCGAGCGGGAAGTTCGCCGGGGTCCAGAGCGACGGACCGGGTCGGGGCGAGTGGCCCGCTAGTGGGGACGGTGGTCATGGTGCTCCGGACAGGGTGTGGGCTGCTGCGGTGAGCAGCGTGGACAGTGGGCCGGTGCTGACCCCGAGCGCGGCCGAGGCCACCAACCCCAGCGTCAGCGCGGCGGTCACGGAACGGGGCAGCAGGATCGGCGTGGTCGCGGCGCCGGGTCCCGCGACCGACGCTCCGGGCTTCACCACGGTGCCGCTGGGCCGGTCGGCGGTGTCGTTGGCCCTGTCGGTGGCGTTGCCGAGCAGCATCCGGCTGGTGTGCCCGATCAGGGCGGCGGCGATGACGACGACGACGAGCAGCGCGGCCGCGGTGGCCCATCCGACGACGGGTGAGGCACTGCTGAACCCGGCCCGGACGATGCCCAGTTCGCTGGCGAAGATGCTGAACGGAGGTAACCCGATCAGCGCAAGAACCCCGAGCCCGAGACAGCCCGCCAGTACCGGTTGGCGGCTCGCGAGTCCCTGAATCCGATCGATTCGGCTGCTGCCGGTGCTCTGCAGCAGTTGTCCGGCGCCGAGGAACAGCAGGCCCTTCACCAACCCGTGCCCAAGGACGTGCAGCAGCACTGCCGCCGTCGCCGCCGGTCCGCCCACTGCCGCGCCGAGGGCGAGCAGCCCCATGTGTTCGATGCTCGAGTAGGCCAGCATCCGCTTGTAGTCCCGTTGGGCCAGCAGCAGCGATGCGGCCACCAGGAGCGAGGCGAGCGCCGCAGCGAGCAGCAACGCCCGGGTGAAGCCCGGTCCGAGTGCGATGTCGGCGATTACCTTGATCCGCAGGATCGTGGAGAACGCCACCGCGAGCAGCACCCCTGACATCAGTGCCGACACCGGGGCGGGCGCTTGGCTGTGCGCGTCGGGCAGCCAGGCATGCAGCGGCGCCAGCCCAGCCTTGGTGCCGAACCCGATCACGAGCAACACCACCGCAATGCGGGTGACCCCGGGGTCGAGGTGCGCCGCGGCGGCGGTGAGACCGCTCCAACTCAGCCCAGCACCGGTGCCGGTGTGCAGGGAGGCGAAGTTGAGCAGCACGACGCCCAACAGCGCGAGCGAGATCCCGGCCGAGCAGATCACGACGTACTTCCACGCGGCCTCGACCGCGGTACGGGTGCGGTGCTGACCGACCAGGAACGCGGTGATGATGGTGGTGGCCTCGATCGCCACCCACACCACACCGAGGTCAGCGGCCAGCACGGCCAGCGCCATCGCCGCGAGAAAGGCTTGCACGAGCATGCTGTGACGCCCGGCAGTGCGGGCACTCGCCCGCCCTGCGGTGATCTCGGTGTGTAGGTAGGCCGGCGTGGCGAGCGCGGTGAGCACCGCTATGGCTCCGATCACCGTCAGCATGAACACACTGAGCGGATCCACCAGCAGCAACCCGGCCACCGTGACGCCTGCGCCGGCCGCCACCACCTGCGCCGCAAGTCCGAACGCAGCCAGCAGCACCAGGACGGCGCTGCCGGTCCCGACCCACACGGTGGCCCGGCGCCACCCGAGCAGCGCATAGATCGCGGCACCCAGCGCGGGCACGACGATCGGGGCGAACGCGAACAACGACGTCGCGAGCAGGGGTGCCGGAAGTGGTGGAGTCATCAGTCGTGCAGCTCCCGCAGCTCGTCCAGGTCGGTCCCGCCGAACACCTGGCGCATCCGGCCGGTGAGGATCTGCAGCACCAACACCACCAGCAGGACGTCCAGGGCCACACCTACCTCGACGACCAGCCCGATCCCGGCCGTGGTGAGGAACCCGACCGCGGTGATGCCGTTGTCCATCAGCAGGAATCCGACCAGCTGCGACAGCGCGCGCCGGCGGGTGACCAGGACGAAGAATCCGATCAGCACCACGGCGATGCCGATCGGGGCGGCCTGGGTCGCCGGTGAGGGTGCCAGCGCCACGAGCGGTTGCGACACCGCCATGGCCAACAGGGTCAGCACGGCTGCGGCCAGCAGTGAGGCGGCGACGTTGACCAACGGCCGGGTCTCGCGGCGTTCGGCGCCGGCCGCGGCCAGTGCGCGGCGCAGGAACGCCGGCAACACCCCGGCCCGCAACACCAGCACGCCCAGGGCCAACGCGCCCAGCTCGATCGACTCCTCGTGCGCGGCGAGGACCGCGACCAGCCCGGACAGCGCGATTCCTTGCAGCGCGAAGACCCGGATGATCACTGACAGCTCCCGGCGCCACAACACCAGAACCGCGGTCAGCAGCAGCGCACCCGCGGCGAGGTTGAGCAGCTGCACGTAGAACGCCTCGTTCACGTCCCCTCCCTTCGCGTGTCGGGGACCCTCATGACAGGAAGTAGGACGAGGTCACGGCGAGCAGCGCGAGCAGGAACGACCCGGCCAGCAGCTCCGGCACTCGGAACAGTCGGACCTTGGCCAGGAACACCTCGGCGTAGGCCAGTGCCGCTGCGAGCACCGCGACCTTGATGATCAGTGCAGCGATCCCGACGACGATGGCGAGCAGGCCGAGGTCGGTGGCGATGCCCCATGGCAGGAACAGGTTGGCCAATAGCCCCAGATAGACCGATAGGCGCATCGCGGATCCGAGCTCGATCAGGGCGAGGTCCGGTCCGGCGTACTCGAGGACCATCGCCTCGTGCACCATGGTCAGCTCCAGGTGCGTGGACGGATTGTCCACCGGGAGCCGCCCGGTCTCGGCGACGACCACCACGACCAGTGCTACCGCGGCTAGCAGGCTCGCCGGGGACAGAACCCGCGCTGGCTCGGCCAGGCTGGAGCTAACGATCGCCGACAGGTTCGTCGATCCGACCCGCACCGACAGCGCGAAGATCGCCACCAGCGCGGTCGGCTCGACCAGCGCGAGGATGGTCATCTCGCGGCTGGCACCCATCCCACCGAACGCCGTGCCGGTATCGATGCCGGCCAGGGCCAGCACCACCGTTGCGTGTGCGAGCAGCGCAACGACCACAAACAGGTCAGCCGCCGCGGGCAGTGCGGACGCGGTGGTGACAAACGGGGCGATCACGGCCACCACTAGCGTCATGGCGACCAGCAACACCGGTGCCACCCGGAACATCTCACTGGTCCCACGTGGGGTGATCGGTTGCTTGCGGGCCAGTTTGCGCAGGTCCCGCCACGGCTGCAGGGCCCCGGGTCCGACCCGTCCTTCGGTGCGTGCCTTGATCTGGCGCATCAACCCCAGCAACAGCGGGGAGCCGACGATGATGAGCACGCCCTGCAGCGCGCCGCCGAGCGTTCCGAGCAGGCTCACTGCGTCGATGGATTCGCTCGCAAGCTCCCTCATCGCGTCACCACCAACAGGATCAGCAGCGCGCACACGGTGTAGAAGCCGTAGCCCAGGTAGCGGTGCACACTGCCGGTCGCGAGTCTGCGCCCGGCCCGTCCCCACACCTCGGCCGCGGCGAGCACCGGCTGGTAGAAGCGGCGCTCGACCCGATCGGGTACACGGCGCCGGTAGGCCACCGACGCCACCAGATAAGCCGATTCCCGCAGATGGGTGACGTCGATATCCTGATCGGGCTTCAACACGTTGTCGAACACCCGCTGCAACGGTTCCGCAAACGAGGTCGCGGTGTACTCCATCCGCTCCGACAACGGGCCCGCACCGCAATCCCACAACCGGGCCGCGCGCCGCGCCCTGCTGCGCCTGATCCCGGACGCGATCAACAGCCGCGGAACCGTTACCACCAGTACCAGCACCAGCATTGTCCCGACGAGGAGTGCGACCACGAGCAACACCGGCGACAGCGACCCGGAGATCCCGACCAGCTCTGTGGTGAGCGCTCCGCTCACCGGGGAACCCGACCCGACGAGCTGCCCGGCGACCCGGCCCAGCACCGGTAGGAATGTGGTGGGCGCGATGGCCAGCCCGACGCAACCCAGCCCGGCCACGGCCAACGCGAGCAGCATGCTCGGTGAGCTCTCGTGAGCGTGCGCTGCAGCGTCGCTGCGCGGTCGGGCCAGAAAACCCACCCCGAACGCCTTGACGAACGTCGCTACCGCGAGGCCGGCAGTGAGCGCGACCGCCGCGACCGCGACCGGGAGCACGATCGAGGTGGCCACCCCCGGTGCCGGCAGCCCGTGGATCAGGGCCTGCAGCAAGACCCACTCGCTGACGAAGGCGGTGCCCGGCGGCAGCGCGGACGCCGCCAGCGCGCCGAGACCGAACGCCGCGGTCGTCAGAGGCATCACCGCGCGCAGCCCACCCATCGCGTCCAGGTCGCGGGTGCCGGTGGCGTGCAGCACCGACCCGGCCGCGAGAAACAGCAGCGACTTGAACGCGGCGTGGCCCAACACGTGCAACAGCGCGGCAGTCAACGCGAGCGCCGCCAGCACCGGACGCCCGGTCGAGGCGAACAATCCGCTGGCCCCGACTCCGACCAGCACCAGACCCATGTTCTCGGTCGTGGAGTACGCCAACATCCGTTTCAGATCGGTGCTGATGACGGCCTGCAGGATCCCGTAGACCGCCGAGATCGCTCCCAACGCCAGAGCAAGTAGCCACCACCACTGGGTGCCGCCACCCGTGAGGGCGCCCATCAGGTCGAGACCGACCCGGATGATCCCGTACACCCCCAGATTCACCATCGCGGCCGACATCAGCGCCGACACATGGCTGGGTGCCTCCGGGTGGGCCCGAGGCAGCCACGCGTGCAGTGGCACGATCCCGGCCTTCGAACCGAATCCGATCACGCACAACACGAACACCAGACCGGCCGTGACCGGCGACAACGTGGCAGCTGCTGCCCGCACCTGCACGTAGGAGTCACCCGAGGCCGGGGCGGCCAGCACCAGCAGCCCGATCAGGATCGCGACGAACCCGAGATGGGTCATCACCGCATACCAACGCCCTGCCGACGCCACCGCGGCACGGCGGCGGTGCTCGGCGACGACCAGTAGCAGCGAGGTCAGTGCCATCAGTTCCCAGCACACCAGCAGCGTGGCCACGCTCCCGGCGGCCGGCACCAGCAGCAGCGACACCACGAACAACGGCAGCACCGCTTGCACACCACGACCGTCCAAGCCATGACCGCCCGCGACACCGGGTCGTGAGTACCCGATCCCGTAGATCGCCGCGACCGCAGCGACCGCGCCGCTCACCGCCATGAACACCCCGCCCAGCGGGTCCACCGCGACGACGACACCGGACAGCGGTAGCAGGCCGGGCAGCTGCATCGACCACGTCTGCCCGCCCATCGCGGCAACCCCCGCGACCGCGCCGAGCACCCCGGCCCCGCATGTCAGCACACCGACCACGACCGGGCGCGCGGCCCGCGTGGCCAGTAGCGCGGCCAACAGCGCGGCCACCCCGAGGACCAGCGCCGAGCTGAGACCTAGTGCGACCAGGTTCATCGGCCGGTCAGCAGCCGCAGCGCGGCAACGATCGCGTCCGGTCGCGGCGGGCAGCCAGGCACCTCGAGGTCCACCGCGACGACATCACCAACCGCGCCCACCACCCCGTAAGCGCCGGCGAACACCCCACAGTTGCGGGCGCAATCCCCGACCGCCACGACCAGCCGTGGCTCGGGCACCGCGTCAAAGGTGCGGCGCAGCGGCTCGGCCATGTTCCGGGTGACCACACCGGTCACCAGCAGCACATCCGCGTGTCGCGGCGACGCCACCAGCCGCGCCCCGTACCGCTCGACGTCATACACCGGCCCGAACGCTGAGGCGATCTCCACCTCGCATCCGTTGCACGAACCGGCATCGACGTGGCGGACCTGTACCGACCCGGCCAGCTCTGCTGCCCCCACCGGCCGCGGACCCGAGGAGGCCGGTGGTGATGGTTCGGCCACCCGGCCGGTCCGGCGGATCTTGCGCCACAAGCTCAGCACGGCAGGCGAACCGTTGTTGTGGAAGCGGTCACCCCGCCAGGGGAAGGTGGGAGCACATGACGGAGTGACCGCAGCTCAGGCAGGACCGGCCGGACGGGGCTCAAGCGGGCCCCAGCCTCATCCCGGCGCGGCACTGACGGTGGCCGGCCTGACCCTTTCGGGATCAGGACGTGCGCAGATCCTGCAACAACTCGATCTGTCCCGACAGCATGCCCGTCAAGATGGCGCGCGCCACCGCCATCAGCTCGGACACCTGCGGGCTGGTCACCGAGTAGTGCACCGCGGAGCCCTCCTTGCGCGTGGTCACCAGCCCGGCTCGGCGCAGGACGGCCAACTGCTGCGACAGGCTCGCGGGTTCGATCTGGGTCGCGACCAGCAACTCCGACACGGCATGCTCGCGGACACTGAGCAGCTCCAACACTCGGATACGTACCGGGTGGCCCAGCGTTTTGAAGAACTCCGCCTTCAGCTGGTAGAGCGGGCGACTCATCGCCGAACTCCCGCGGCGGCAGCTGCGGTGCCCGCGGTGCAGGCACGCCGCGCCGCTGCATCGCTGCCGCTAGCTCTGCCCACCTGGACCTCCCCGCCCGTGCCTCGCCACCCGATCGCCGGACCTCATCTTGCCTAGATTTGCAGACCTTCACAACTATAGAAGTCGTGAATACTCTAGGTCCACTCCAACAGCGAACGTCCGGCCCGACGGGTGCAGCCTGCCAGTGATCCTCCTCGGCGAAGTCCTCGGCGTTCATCCCACATCCCAACCTCTTCGGACGCCCGACGAACACGGGACGCGGGCGCGAACCCTGCAACAGACTTCCTCCTGGAAAGTGCAATTGCAAACATTAGCAACCCTTGAACCCTAGTGCACGGTCGTGCTCGGCCGGGACGGGATGCAGTTGAGGGGGCTGGGCTGCGTCAGCGGTCGATCAGATCAGTCAGGTGGTCGTGGTGCGGGTGGAGCTGCGTACCAGGGCGTAGGTTTCGGAGCGCGGGAACGTGGCACCGACTCGCCCCGCTGCGATGTCACGCAGTTGGTCGATGACCACGCTGGTGCGCATCGCGTCCACTTCGGCGGTTCATGCGGTCAGGAACAGCCCGTTGCCCGAGTCCCGGTCGATCAGGACCTCAGCGGCAGCCGCGCCACCGTCGCCGCCTACCTCGCGCCGTTCCGCGCGCTCGACGCGACACCACCGCCGAAGCCAGTAGTGCCGAAGGTGCGGCGCATCGCCTCGTGGCTGCTGCACCACCCCGACGAACGCGACGCCGACGAGCAACTCCAGCTCAAACAGGTGCTGGCCGCCTGCCCCACCTGCAGAACACCGCCACGCACGTCGCTGCGTTCGGCGACATGCTCACCGGCCGACACGGTCACCGGTTAGACGCGTGGATGGCCAGCGTCGAGGCCGACGACCTGCCCCACCTGCACAGATTCGTCACCGGCCTGCGCCGCGACTACGACGCCGTCCGCAACGGGTTGACCCTGCCCTACAGCTCCGGCTCGGTCGAGGGCAACGTCAACCGCATCAAGATGATCAAGAGGGCAGATGTACGGCCGAGCGAACTTCGACCTCCTACGCAAGCGAGTCCTCCTCGCCACATGAACCCCACCAGGGCCATCTGGATCACGAAATATGGGCCGGATCCAGATTTCAGGATCCGGCGACAGCTGCTGCGCAGGATGCGGGTCCAGTAGCGCATCGAGAAGGAATCGGTGTCGGCGTCACTCGCGTGCTGCTCGAGGATGCGGGTGAGTTCGCCTCGTCCGGTCCTGTCGAGGGCCGTGGCGAAGTCACGCAGTTCGAAGTCCGGCCATCCCGGTCCATCGAATCGTCGGTTCGCCAGCCATCGGGCGAGGCTGCTGGGGTTGGGCGGTGCGGCCGTGCAGGCTCGGGCGTGCACGGCCATCATCGTGTGCAGGTCGGCACTGATGCTTCCGTTCGAGTCGTCGAGGTAGGCCAGGGCGGCGGTGATCCGGTTGACGGCTCGTCGGGTGAGTGCGGGTACCGCGGCGGGGTCGGTGTCGATCAGCATGTCGGATGCGGCGGCGACCTCGCGGGCGCGTTGGGAGTACTCGCGGCGCCCGTGGAGTGGATGGGTGCCGCGATCGCGGCGAAGCCCGTCGATCAGCCTGCGAATGTTTCCCGTTCTTGACCGGCCACGATGCGAGTCAACACCACGACGTCTCGGGACACGCGGAGCCTTCAGCGGAGTGACACCCTCGACCAGCCGTGGCGGTCAATACAGCCGTGTTGGATACACCGGGGTCACCACATGACACTCGTCCTCACGACAGGTGCGGCGTGAGCACGTCGACGATCGCACTCGGCACAGTCCGACGCGACGCCATCACCGAGTGCTTCTTCACCGCAAGCGCCAAAGGCGAGGTCCCTCGGTTCGAGTGCCTCGACCAGGCTGGCGAGTGCGAAGCCGACGTCCCTGTGGTGGGCGGAGTGCGCTGGATATGCCCACGGTGCGGTGCGCTCGCTGAGGCTCCGCATCGTTGATCCGAGTGTGACGGGTTGATCTTTGCCGAGCGCAGCCGCGGTGTGGAAGGGCTCCGCTTGTGATCAACACGCTGTCGGCGATCCGAATCGGGGAGCGTCGGTGAGCAGGCCGCTCGGTGGAGTTGGTTGGATCCGACGCGTTGAGTGGATAGGCGCTGCGCAAAGCGGATCGGGTGGCCGGCCTCACGGTACTAGCGTCGTGGCACTCGTAGCAGTCTTTCCGGCCGAGGACGCAGTGGTGGCGAGGTGATCTCCAGAATGACGACGACGTCGGGCTGGTCGAGGACTGCCGTAGCGCAGGGTCGCGGAGGGTGGCTCGCCGAACGCCTCCGCATAGGCACCGGCGAAACGGCCGAGGTGGGTGAAGCCCCACCGATAAGCGACCTCACTCACCGTCGTCCCCGGTCGGGCAGCGGACAGCTCAGCTCGGACTCGGTCCAAGCGCACGCGACGCAGGTGCGCGGTCGGGGACTCGCCGACGTAGCGGCGGAACCCGTCTTCGAGTGCGCGGATACCGACTCCGGAGGCGTTGGCCAGCTCCCTGACCGTCCAGGGACGCTCGGGGTGTTGCTCGATCAGCTCCATGGAGATCTTCACTGTCCGCGGCCGCAGTGCGGCGGTCCCTTCCCGCAGCGCCTCGGAGTACGAGTGGCGTTGCCCCCAGAGCAGCCCACCGACGATGAGCCTCTGCACCTCCTGGGCGAGCAGCGGCTGGGTTACCAGCCCGCCCGGGGCGTCGAGCTCGCTTGCGAGCAGCTGCAACGCGTGCAGCCAGGTACGGCCGCTCGGGGACTCCAGGTCCATCGCCAAGTCGAAGCAAGCAGGAACGTGGATCGGGCGTTCGAGCCGATCGGTCAGTTCCTGGTTCACCGCTCGGCGGTCGATCTTGAGGCACAGCTGTGTGGTGCCGGCCGCCCATCGGTCGAGCAGCGTGTGGCCGGTCGGATTGAACACGGCCGCCGTGCGGGGTGTGGCGACAACCTGCTGGTCACCGCAGGAAGTACGGACCTCACCGCAGATCGGGACGTTGACGTGGTAGGCGGTGTCGAGCTCCCCGCAGTCCTTGGTCACGTCCGAGGTGTAGGTCAGCTCGCCGAGGACGAGCGGGCCGAGCACGACGGTGCGCATGCGGAGGCTGAACCGGGCGCTGCTCCCGCTGGGGCGCAGCGCCAGCGGGTAATAGGCCGAACTTACTTGTGCCCGCGCCTGGTCGATGTCTCGCGTGCTGAACTCGCGCACCTCGCCCGCGGCTTCGCGGTCTTCGACTGACGGCACCGCCGAATCCTCCTCCCTCCCCAGGCCAAGGGCAACGTTCGCCCTCGCCGTCGGTCTCGAAAGGACACCGCCGATGGAACTGCGCCAGCTGAGGTACTTCGTCGCCGTCGCCGAGGAGCTGCATTTTGGACGGGCCGCCGAACGTTTGCACATGGCGCAGTCGCCGCTGAGCCGGCAGATCCAGGGCCTCGAGCGTGAGCTGCGCACGCGGTTGCTCCACCGGACCACCCGCAGCGTCAGCCTCACCCCCGCGGGGGTGAGCTCCTCGAACGCGGGCGGACGCTTCTTGCACGGGCGGACGAGACGGTTCGTGTCGTGCGTGCTTTGGACGGCGCCGTCCGGCCGCTGATGCGGTTGGGCTTCACGGCGTGCGCCGCCAACGCCGTGCTCAGCCCGGTGCTGCGGGTCGTGCGGAGCGTGACCGGTGAGCTCTCTGCCGACCTGCGCACGGACATGCTGACGCCCTCCCAGGTCGACGCGGTCGTGCGCGGCGACATCGACCTGGGTTTCGTCGTCCGTCCGCTGACTCGACTACCGGAGGAGCTGCACGTGCGCACCTTGCTGACTGAGCCGCTCGCAGTCGTCGTGCCCAACGGTCACCGGCTGCTCGAAGTACCGGAGGTCGGCCTGGCGGACCTGGAAGACACTGATTTGGTGGGGTTTCCCACCTCGTCTGGGTCCGCGATGCGGGAGCTGCTGAACCGGGTGTGCGCCGAGCAGGGCTTCGAGCCCCGCGTCGTGCACGCGGCACGGGACACCGGCGCCATACTCGGGCTGGTCGCGGCCGGCGTCGGTTGCGCGGTGCTGCCGCTGTCGGTCCGGGAGGGTGGCGCCGCTGGGGTGGTGGTCCGGCCGCTCGCGGGTGCCTTGAGAGTCGAGATCGCGATGATCTGGCGGTGCACCGAGACACGCAGGCCGGTTCTCGCCGTCGTCGACTCCGTGGGGCGCGGCCTCGCACCTGAGTGCGCGGGCCAGGCCGCCCGGCGCGTGGCCGGGCCGGTGCCGGGCGGCCGGGCAGTCGTCGTCGAACCGCGGTGGCGCGCGAACCGTGCCACGGTCATTCCACCGGCCGCGCCGGTTCTGTCGATGCGTCGTACCAGGGGCGACGTCGTCTCTGCCAGTTCTGCGCCCACGATTCGAAAGTGATCGGCTCCGACCCGTCGGCCGGGTCGTCGTCGATCCCGAACCCGTAGCCGCAACAGGGGCAGCGACGCCCCGACGGGTCCCCGAAATGGACCGCGTACGGCGGGGCAGGCGAAGTGGTTCCCGCCTCCGATTCGGGAACGCACTCGAAGGCGAGGTACGGCCGGGCGTCCAGGCCGTCGAAGCGGCACGCTGGGCAGGTGGTCGCGACCCGCTCGGCGTCCTGCAGCTCGCGCAGCCGGTGCGCTGCGGGGCCAAGCCACGCGAGCAGCGGATGCTCCTCGCTGCCCTGGATCCGGGCGGACCAGCGCGCGGCCAGCGCGTCTACCGCGTGCCTGGGCATCCGGTGGACGACCGTGAGCGGTGGCAGGGAATCCACAGCACCGGCGATCTCCGGGGGGAGCGAGGAAAGTGTCTCGGCCACGAAATCCGGCACGGGCGAAACGGTGGTCTCCACGGTTCCAGTCATGTCTCTCATGGTGGAAGCGGACTCCAGATCGGGCAAGGTCCTGACAGTCAGACGACCTCGTAATTGAGGTGTTTATGCAGCTCAGGGCGATACAGACCGGTCGGGTCCGAGTTGGACCGTTCTGGTCTTTCCCTTCCGCGGGCATCCGGGTGATGCTGGTCCCACCGATCGCGGAAATTCTCTCGAAAGGATCCGGTAATGCCTCAGCTTAAACGTGAGGAATGGTTCGACCTTGGTCGAAAACTGGACTGGACGCCCGAGTATGTGAGTCGGGAGGACCTGTTCCCCGAGTTCGCGACCGATGCCTCCGCACTGCCCGCCGAAGCGTGGGAGGAGTGGGACGAGCCCTACAAGGTGTCCTTCCGTGAGTACGTCGACATCCAGCGGCAGAAGGACGAGGGGCTCTACGGCGTCAAGACGGCCGTCGGTCGCGCGCGCTTCATCGAGGGTGTCGACCCCCGGTGGCGGGCGACGGTCAAGCAGCACTACGGAATCGTGTCGCTGGCGGAGTATTTCGCCGGGTTGTCGGAGGCCAAGCTCGCACGCTTCGCCCCGTCCGCGGCGTGGCGTTCCGTGGCGACCCTCGGGATGCTGGACGAGATCCGGCACGGGCAGCTGCAGCTGTTCTTCCCGCACTCCTACGTCAAGTCGGACGAGCAGTTCGACTGGGCGCACAAGATGTTCCACACGAACGAGTGGGGTGCGATCGCAGCGCGATCGGTCTTCAGCGATCTCTTCCTGGCCGGGACCGCCGTCGACGCGGCCATCGCGGAGACCTTCGTCTTCGAGACCGCGTTCACCAACCTGCAGTTCCTCGGCATGGCGTCGGACGCGCTCAGGGCCGGCGACGTCGAGTTCTCGTCACTTCTGCAGTCGATCCAGACCGACGAGGCGCGCCACTCGCAGCAGGGCGCTGCGGTCATCGAGGTGCTGCGCAAGCGCGACCCGGACCATGCGCAGTACGTCGTTGACAAGTCGGTGTGGCGGACCTGGAAGGTGTTCGCGCTGCTCACCGGCATGGCGATGGACTATTACATGCCGCTGGAGCATCGCCGGCACTCCTTCAAGGAGTTCATGGAGGACATGGTCCTCGATCAGTTCAGCAAGTACATGCTCGACTCAGGCCTGCAGCTGCCGTGGTATTGGGATCAGCTCGTCGACGAGGTCGAGAACTTCCACCATTCGATGCACCTTGGCTCCTGGACCTACCGCCCGACGCTGTGGTGGGACCCGGCCGCAGGCGTCTCGCCCGAGGAGCGCGAGTGGCTTGCGTCGAAGTACCCGACGTGGGAGCGCAACTGGGGCCGCAAGTGGGACGTGATCACGGCGAACGCGCGGGAGGGTCGCGAGGAGCTGACCCTGCCCTCGACGCTGCCGGTCACCTGCAACCTGTGCCATCTGCCGATGACGGTCTGGACCGATGAAGCGGCCCCGCTGCGCCTCGTCCGCCGCGGCGGGCGCACGTACCGCTTTTGCTCCGATCCCTGCCAGTGGATCTTCGAGAAGGAGCCGGAAAAGTATCTCGGCCACGAGTCGCTGGTCGACCGGTTCGTCACGGGCCAGATCCAGCCGCCCGACCTCAACGGGGCACTGGGCTACATGGGCATCACGCCCGAGGTCGCCGGCAAGGACACACTGGACTACGCCTGGGCCCGTGGGGCCTGAGGGAGGGACGGAAATGGGCAACCCAATGCCGGTCGTCGCGCACTTCCGCGGCGACTTCCTGTACAACCTGGTCCTCGTCGAGGAGACCGACACGGTCGCCGAGGTGGCGCGCAAATGCGCCGAGCACTCGGTCGGGAGGCGCGTTCCCGTGCAGGACGCCCCTCTGCGCGTCGAGTACGGGGGCACCGTCCTGGACGACTCGCTCACCGCATCCGCTGCCGGCATCGTGCCGATGGAGGAAGTGATCGTCTCTTACGCGCCCCGATGAGCACCGGACCGGAGGGAACCTGGCAGAGCGCCGGTGGTGCCGACGAGCTCTGGGAAGGGGAGACCTCCTTCCAGCGCCTCGGCGACGGGACCGCGGTGCTCCTGGTCAACACCGATGGCACCGTCAAGGCCTTCCGCGGGCTGTGCCCGCACCAGGACAGCGCCCTCGACGACGCCGACTTCGACGGGGAGATCATCACCTGCGTCGCCCACATGTGGGAGTTCGACGCCCGCACGGGTGCCGGGGTCAATCCCACCTCCACCTGCCTGCCGCAGTACCCCACGGAGGTCCGCGACGGGGAGATCTACGTCTGTACCCCTGTCCCAGCCAGCCAGAAGGCGAGCGTCGAATGACCACACATACATCGGAGACCGATCCGGTCGAGCTGGCGCTAGTCGGGCCGATCATGCAGTCCGGCGAGATGGCCGAACTGGTGGCCGAGGCGGTCGCCGAGGACAACCCGGGCCTGGAGGTCCACCTGCGCGATGAGGGGTCCTACATCCACATCCACACCCGTGGTCGCTGCCGGTTGACTCGCCGCACCCTCACCGCGCTGGCGGGACGCCCGGTCCGCATCGGGGACGTGGAACCGCAGATGGCGTTCTTCGCCGGCCACATCATCACCACGACCGACGAGATCGTCTGGCACACGAAGCAGGGTGCGGCGCGACCCACCCGGAAGGAGAGCTGACCGGATGAGCGAGCTTGCGAGCAAGTCATCGGCACAGCGCGCACCCGCCCAGAAGCGACGGAGTTGGAGCCGCTACACCGAACGGCGCGTCCCCACCGAGTACGAGTTCGTCTCGCACGATCTGCATTGGCACTACAAGCCGGGCCAGACGCCGTGGGAGATGTCCCCAGACCACGTCTGGAACACATGGTATGTCGAGAACCGCAACCAGTCGCCGTTCCGCTGCGGGGACTGGAACGCGTTCCGCGACCCGGACATGCTCGTCTACCGCACCTACGTGCGGATGCAGGATGCGGCCGAGACTTACGTCGACGGCGTGATCGACGACCACGAGGCGCGCGGCTCCTACGGCGAGCTGTCCGCGGACTGGCTCACCGCGCTCGGGAATGGCTACACCCCGTTTCGCTTCGCCGGGCACGGACTGCTGATGGCCGCAACCTATGTGATGTCGATGGCGCCCTCGAGCTATATCAGCAACGCGGTCGCCTTCCAGGCCGGTGACGAGCTGCGCCGCATCCAGCGGATCGCGTACCAGACCCGTCAGCTGCAGTTGCATTACCCGGAGCGCGAGTTCGGCGTGCACGACCGGCGCGCCTGGGAGCAGGAGGTGGCGCTGCAGCCGATGCGCAGGGTCGTCGAGTCGCACCTCGTCGAGCGGGATTGGGGCCGGTCGTTCGTGGGCCTCTGCTTCCTTCTCAAGCCCGCGGTCGACGCGGTGTTCAACCTCCGGCTCGCGGAGGCGGCCGCCGCCAACGGCGACGAGCTGACCGCGGCGATGCACCGGAACCTGCACCGGGACACCATCCGCAGCCGCCGCTGGTCGGTCGCGCTCGCGCGCACTGCGATTGCGGACGAGCCGGCGAACCGGACGCTGATCCAGGAGTGGGTCGATGGGGCTCGGGAGGCCGTCGTCTCGGCCGTCGTCGACGCGTCAGCATTGCTGTCCACCTCCGCGTTCGACCTCGAGCCGGGCGAGACCCGGGGCGCGGTCGAGGAGGCCGTCGAGGCTGGGCTGCACGGCATCGATCACGGGATGGACGAGCCCGAGGGCTGACGGTCCGTCCTTCCCCCGCCGGGCCCCGGTTCCCGGCAGGGGCCCGGCTCCGTTCCGCTCATCTCCGAGGAGAACCCATGCTCCCGCCCACCGGAGCCGGCGTGGTCGTGGTCGGCGCCTCCGTCTCCGGCCTGCACGCCGCCGAGGCGCTGCGCGACGCCGACTACGCCGGGCCCGTCACCGTGCTCGACGCCGACCCGGGGCCGCCGTGCGACCGGCCGCCGCTCTCCAAGCAGCTGCTCTCCGGGGCGTGGACCCGCGAGCAGGCGCTGCTGCGCGACGCCGATGCTCTCGCCGGGCGCGGAATCGAGGTCCGGCACGGCGTCCGGGCTCTCGGGCTGGACGCCGCGTCGTCCACCCTGGACACCAGCGCAGGGACGCTGCCCTACGACGGGCTCGTGGTCGCCACGGGTGCAGTCGCCCGCGGCCTCCCCGGAGTGGGCGCCCGGCCGGGCCTGTACACCCTGCGGACTCCGGCAGACTGCCTGGCGCTGCGCGCCGACCTCGAGGACGGCGCGGCGCTGGTGATCATCGGCGCGGGATTCATCGGCATGGAGGTTGCGGCCACGGCCCGTGGCCTCGGGGCTGCTGTGACCGTCGTCGACCCGCTGGCGGTGCCGATGCAGGCGGTGCTGGGGCGCGATACCGGGCTCGCCCTCCAACGACTGCACACCAACCACGGCGTCGCGTTCCGCTTGGGACGCAGCGTGCAGGTCGTGCACGGCGCGTCCCGGGTCGAGGTGGTCGAGCTAGACGACGGTTCAGCCGTCCGCGCCGACGCCGTCCTCGTCGGCATCGGCGCCCGGCCCGCGACTGACTGGCTCACCGGTGCCGGCCTCGACGTCTCGTCGGGGCTCCAGTGCGATCAATACCTCGCCGCCGGGCCGCGCATCGCCGGGGCCGGGGACGTCGTCGACTGGTACAACCCCCGATACGAGCAGCGGATGCGCGTCGAGCACTGGACGAATGCCGCGGAGCAGGGTGCGCACGCGGCACGGAATCTGCTGCTCGCGCCCGGCGACCGCATCCCGGTCGACCTCGTGCCCTACTTCTGGTCCGACCAGTACGACGTCAGGATCCAGTTCGGCGGTGTGGTGGGTGATGTCGTTCGGGTGGTGCCCGCGGGCGACGTGGACCGACCGGAACGCCGGGTGGTCCTGACCGGACGGGAGGGTGTGCTGACGTCCGTCCTGGCAGTGGGGGCCGATCGGCCCTTCGTGCGCGCTCGTCGGATGCTCCGCCGCGCGACCCCGATGGACGAGGCCGAGAAGGTGATCCGGGCGCTGCTTTCCACCGACCTCGTGTCGACGGATCCGGGCCGGGCAGGCGCTGCAAGCTGCCTACCGGGTAACAGGCTTGCGGTTGACGCCGTTGTCCCGCCCGCAGACTCGTCTTGACGCACGCGGACTCAGGCAGTGCATGCCACGTGGACTCGGATCGTGGGGGCGGCCGGTCGTCGACGGCGACACCTGTTCGTGGTGCGCCGGCTCACCTACGCCCGACGACGATTCACACGGTCGTTGGAATGTTGCCCCGCTGCGGCACGACTTGCCCGGCAGGTTCTAACCAGCGTTGGCGCGGCGGGTCGTGCTGAACCGGCGCTGGTAGGCGGCGGGGGTGATCGACAGCTTTCTGGCGAAGATCCGTCGCATGCTCTCGTAACTGGGGAACCCAGCCCGTGCCGCGGCCTGCGTCGCGGTGTGTCCATGGTCGAGCAGTGCCCTGGCCATGTCGAACCGGATGCTCTCCACGTAGCGGGCCGGTGTCGTGGACAGCTCGTCGTGGAAGAGCCGGGTGAGGTGCCGGGTGCTCACGTTGAGGTGTTTCGCGAGTTCGCCGAGCGAGTGGTCGCCGCGGGGGTTCGCCGTCACCAGATCGGTGATCGTGCGGAGTGCAGGCGAGCGCGGCGGCGGTCCCTGTAGCGGAGCCGAGAACTGGGACTGGCCACCCGCACGCTGCATGTACACCACCAGTGCGCGAGCGACGTCGCGCGCCAGGTCGGGTCCGTGGTCGGTTTCGACGAGCGCCAGCGCCAGATCGATGCCGGCTGTCACCCCGGCGGACGTGTACGTGGTGCCATCGCGGACATAGATCGCGTCGGGCTCGACGCGGCACGTCGGACACCGGGCGGCGAGCTCGTGCGCAACCTGCCAGTGCGTGGTCGCGCGCTTGCCGTCCAGGAGACCGGCGGCGGCGAGGACGAACGCCCCGGTGCAGATCGATGCGACCCGGCCGGCCACAGCCGCCGGTATCCGTGCGGCCTCCGCCAGGTCGACGGGGACCCGGCCGCGCGGATAGCGGTCGGACCCGGCCACCAGAAAGGTGTCGAGGGCCGGCTCCGCGCAGGCAGCGCCGTCGACCGCGATCCGGAACCCGAGGTTCGACGTGATGTCCGCTCCGGTGGGCGACAGCAGCACGATCGCATACTCGGCACCGAACCGGTTCGCCTCCCGGAACACCTCCGCGGGACCGGCGACGTCCAGCAACGTCACACCGTCGTAGACGAGGATCGCGACGCGATGGGGGGCAGCTTCCGTGCCTCTGGAGCCGGATGCAGCCATGACCACCGTTCCTTTGTAGCACGCCGAACCTGTCCGAATCCGGGTGGCTCCTGGCCGGACGAAGGCGGCGCCACAGGGGATCGGTGAGCAGCATGGGGGTCGGACGCACGGTCCGCATTCGAGACGGTTCCCTGAGAGTGAGAGATCATGTCAGAGGTCATCGCGGGGTTGGAGATTCCTGGGACAGCGGCGGCCGCCGAAGCGACCAGGCTCATCCAGGAGACGACCAGCCCCCTCATCTACCACCACTCCCGGCGGGTCTACTTCTTCAGCCTGATCCACGCCCACCGGCTGGGCGTAGAACCAGACCCGGAGTTGCTCTACCTGGCAGCCCTGTTCCATGACACCGGCCTCCTGGCGCCCTTCTCTGACGTCGAGCAGCGCTTCGAAGTCGATGGCGCCGATCACGCGCGCAAGTTCCTCATGGACCGGGGCTTCTCGAAGGCCGCCGTCGAGACCGTCTGGACGGCGATCGCGCTGCACACCACACCAGGCATCCCCGGCCGGATGTCCCCAGAGATCGCGACCACCCACCTTGGCGTCCTGACCGACGTGCTCGGCTTCGGCCTGGACGGGCTGGAACACGATCAGCTGGACGAGATCCTCGCCGCCCATCCACGCGGGGACTTCAAGAACGAGTTCCTGCGAGCCTTCATCGAGGGCCTGAAGAACCGCCCTGACACCACGAACGGCACCGTGAACTCCGACGTGCTCGAGCACTTCATTCCCGGCTTCCAGCGCACGACGACGGTCGAGCGCATCGTCGGCTCGCCCTGGCCGAGCTGACCGGGCATCACACGAGGCCAGCGATGAACGGTGTGAGTCACTTCGACAACGGACGTAGAATCGGATGTCGTGCTTCGTGCATTCTGCTCGTCTGCACCAACGTGCTGATGATAGCGACCGCGAGCGCCGTACCCGATCTACCCGCTGCACCAACGCCCGTGAGCAGCGGACCCGTGTGGACTAGGGCCCACGAAGTCGACCGGCGCCTGACCAGCGACTATCTCTACGCCGAGAAGGTCGTCCTGGTCATGGACAACCTCAACACCCGCTCCATCAGCTCGCTGTGTGAGGCGTTCGATCCGGCCAAGGCGTTCACCCTGGCCCAGCGACTCGAGATCCACCACACCCCCAAGCACGGGGTCCAGGCTCAACATCGCCGAGATCGAACTCTCAGCCTGAGCCGCCAATGCCTCGACCGCCGCATCGCTGACCTGGACTTCCTCAACACCGAACTCGCAGCCTGGCAGGCCACCACCAACGCCGACCAACGACAAGTCAACTGGCACTTCACCGCCATCGACGCCCGCACCAAAACTCCGACACCTCTACCCCGAAATTTAGAGGCGACGGACCACTAACGGGGCTTCGCCCCAGCCCGACGAGCCGTGCCGTGGCGGTTTGGCATCGCGGGCACCGGTCAGCCGGGGTGAGACCGTGACCGGTACGCCGGTCCGGTGTATGAACCGCTCGGAGCGGTTGGTTGGCCTGTTGGCCGCCCGTCCGACCGGAGCCCGTCTCACCCTACCGCGCACTGTCGCTGATGTTTTGACCGATCATGTGGTGTTCGAGGTGCCAGGGAAGAGGGCCTGCTCGAGCAGGGAGTCAGGGGTTCGGAGGGGGCTCCGATGCCACGGTGTCCGTTGTGGTCGTGGTGTGGGCCGAATGGTCCGAGGCGGTGCGGGCCGTGACCCGGCCGGCGCGGCGACGGCCAGTAGGCCACCGGCGATCCGAAGTCCGATCATGAGGGGCCTCCTGGCTGGTCCTCAGCGACGCGAATGATCGTCTTGCCGGGGGTGTGCTGGGCGGGGTCGAATGCGGCGGGTGCTTCGCCGAGGGGCAGCACAGCACCGATGACCGGCTTGATCCGGCCGTCCGCCAGCCGCGTGGCGAGGTCGGCGAGCCGGACGCGGTCGGGTTCGACGACGAAGAAGACGGCTCGCCCGTCCTTGGGTTGGACCTTGGGCGGCAAGGCGATGGTGACGAGCGTGCCGCCGGGGCGCACCAGGGCGGCCGAGCGATCGAGGATGTCTCCGCCGATCACGTCGAACACAACGTCGACCTCGCCGGCATCCTCCAGGTTCTCGGTCTGGAGATCGAGGAAGCGGTCGACGCCGAGCGCGAGTGCTCGGTCCCGGTGGGTGGTCCGGCCGGTGCCGATGACCCGGGCGCCGACCTCGCGGCTGAGCTGCACCGCGATCGACCCGACGCTGCCCGCGGCGCCGTGGATCAGGACGGTCTGGCCCGTGGTGAGGCGGCCGTGGTCGAACAGGCCCTGCCAGGCCGTCAGCCCCGAGATCGGCAGCGCGGCCGCCACGGTGTGGTCGACGTCCGCCGGCAGCGGTGCGAGGTTGCGGGCCTCCACCGCGGTGTACTCGGCGAGCGAGCCGTTGCGGGCCCAGTCGGTCAGCCCGAACACGCGCTGGCCGACGGTCAGGCCAGTGATGCCGTATCCCCAGCTCGGCGACATCACCCGACACCTCGTGCCCGGGGACGCTCGGCGTCCGGTCGCGGCCCGCGCGGTCGGTCCAGGTGCCCGGCCAGTCCAGCTCGCCGGGCGTGAAGCCGGCGGCACACACCCGAACAATGACGTCGTTCTCGGCCGCGTGGGGGGAGGGCAGATCCGTCAGAGACAGCCCGGTGACACCAGCGGCCTGGTCCCGGACAGTGATCGCTTGCATGTCAGGTCCTTAAGGAGGAGGAATTCTCAGCAGGGAGACGAGATGCCCCCTCCGCGTGTGACAGCTACAGGTGAACCAGTTTGTCCGGGTTGATGACCCTGCGGTACGCGGTGATCAGACCGCCGGTGATCTGCACCGTGTCGACGGAGTAGACGCGGCCCTGCCGGCGGAACACCAGGGCGAGCTCGCCCCCGACCTCGACGAGCTCGATGTGGTCCGGACGCCACTGACGCCCACCCGCACCATCACTTCGGCAACGCGCTGACCACCGTGGATGAGCTTGCGTGCGGCGAAGGCCTTGTCGCCGCCGTCGGTGACGTAGACAGCGGCCGGGTGAAGCAGCCGGACCAGCCCGGCCAGATCCCCGGCCTCGTAGGCGGCGCGGAAGGTCATCAGCACCCGTTCCCGCTCCGCCTTCGGCGCCTGCGGAGCGGATTGCTTCGCCGCCACCACCCGCCGTCGCGCTCGCGAGGCGAGCTGTCGGGCATTCGGCACGGAGACGTCCAGCACTTCCGCGATCCGGCCGAACTCGAAGCCGAAGACGTCGTGCAGGACGAACGCCACCCGCTCCGGCGGGCCCAGCTCCTGCATGACCAGAAGCAGTGCCGAGCTGATGGATTCGTCGACGAGGACCGGCTCCGACGCGTCCGGCCCGGTCAGCAGTGGTTCCGGTAGCCACGGCCCGACATAGGTCTCCCGGCGCGAGCGAGCGCTCTTGAGGATGTCGTAGGAGCGTCGCGCGGCGACCGTGATCAACCAGGCTCGCAGATCGTCGACCCTCCGCAGATCCGCTCCGGCCGCTCGCAGCCACACGTCCTGGGTCACGTCCTCGGCATCGGCCACACCCCCCAGCAGCCGGTAGGCCACACCGAAGACTGCGGGCCGATGCGTTTCCCACTCGGTGTCGAGCAGGTCCTGCTGCTCGGACCGTTCGGGGGCAGGACCGTCACCCATGCAGATCGCAACCTCCTCCGGCGGCGAGCCGATCATGCCCCGGTGTCCGGCGGCACCATCGTGGGGTGCCCGACGATGGTCGGGTACAGCCAACAGGTACGACGTGCCCACCGCACCATGCCCGGCAGCGTCCGTGGTCGCGCGCTGTCGGTCGACGTTGACCCCCATCGAGTTCGAACTCATCATGTGCAGGGCCGCCGGTGGAGGCAGTGTAGAAACCGTCTCCTGATCGTTCAACAGACCCGTGGAGGTGTCGTGTCAAAGGCGAGACGGCGCGGTGGCAACGTCCCCTTTGCCGCCACCAGCTTCATCGGTCGACGTCAGCAGTGCAAGGAGATTCGCGACCGCCTGGCGAGCGGCCGGTTGGTGAGCCTGATCGGGCCCGGGGGAGTTGGCAAGACCCGATTGGCGTTACAGGTCGCCGACGAGATGAACCATCTTCTCGAGAACGGCGTGTACTTCGTCGAATTGGCGTCGCTCGTGGACGGAGGTGACGTGCCGGCGGCCGTCATCCACGCGCTCGGAATTGTTGACCAGTCGAATCGGGACGCGACCGCGAAGCTCATCGAATATCTCCGCGATCGCGATCTCATGCTCATCCTCGATAATTGTGAGCATGTCCTCGACGGGGCCGCCGCGCTGGTCAACGCGATACTGCGGCGGGTGCCCTCGGCTCGAATCCTCGTCACCACCCGCACGTCGCTGACGGTGACCGAGGAGTTTCTCTATCCGGTACCTCCCCTTACCGTTCCCCGGGACGCGGAGCCGGTCGGCATCGAGTCCGTGCCGCAGTTCGAGTCGATGCGCTTGCTCCAGGAACGTGCGGCGGCCGCCTGTCCCGGGTTCGTCCTCGACGAGGACAATGCTGCCGCGGCGGCGCGCCTGTGCATCCAGTTGGAGGGCATTCCGCTGGCCATCGAGCTGGCGGTCGCCCGACTGCGCATTCTTTCACTCGGTCAGATTCTGGAACGCTTGACGGACCGATTCGGGCTGCTCGCGATCGGAAGTCGATCGGCCGCACCGCGCCAGCAGACCCTCCGATCGCTCGTGGACTGGAGTTTCGACCTCTGCTCGGAACCGGAACGTCAGCTGTGGGCCCGCCTCTCGGTTTTCGCGGGTAGTTTCGACCTGGCGGCGGCCGAACGCGTGTGCGGCGACGGATACGCCGAGGACAGCGGCCACCCGGCGCCGCCCACGCTCGATCTCCTGGGCTCGCTGGTGAATCAGTCCATCCTGGCCGTCGAGAGCCAAGCGTCGTCGATGCGCTTCCGGATGCTGGAAACCATCCGGGCATACGGCGCCGAGATACTCGCAGCGGCGGGGCAGGCGGAGAGGTTCCGAGGCCGCCACCGCCAGTACTTTCTCGACGCGGTGAAAGATTGTGACCGTTCCTGGTGCGGGCCAGACCAGGCCGCCGCGGCCACGTGGATGCGCGCCGAGCGGGAAAATCTCCGAGCCGCGTTCGACACCGCAGCCCCGGGCGGCAACTACCAGCTCGAGCTGATCGCGGGACTGCGATACCGCTGGTACGCCGATGGATATATCGCCGAGGGACGCAGATGGGCGGACGAAGCGCTCGACGCACCCGACGCTGACCGGGTGCCCACGCCGGCCCGGGCCGCAGCCCTCTGGGTAGCAGCAAGGGTGTGCCTTCTCCAAGGCGACCACAGGGCGGCGGCGCAGCGCCTCGATGAGTGTGAAGCATCGGCGACCCTGCTGCACCTCGCTGAAGCAACGGCCCACTGCCGGGGTCTGCGCGGACTCGCCGCGCAGCTTCGTGGCGACCTCGCCGAGGCCGAGAGTCACTTCGAGGTCGCACTGCGAGCGCTGGCCGAGGTCGGCGAGACGGCCGAATGGCTGATGGCGTCCTTCGAATACGCCGTTGTGCTTTCCCTCGGCGGCCGCAGCGAGGACGCGGTGGCCGTTAGCACGTCGGCGCTGGAGGTCTGCCAGCATCGAGGTGAACGATGGGCGCGGTCCTACCTGAAGTGGAGCCAGGGTCTCGGTCGCTGGATGCAGGGCGACTTCATCGCAGCGCATGCGACCGCCCTCGACGCCCTCCGTGACCACCGCGCCTTCGATCCGTCATTGGGCACCGCCTTGATGACCGAGCTGCTCGCCTGGATCGCGGGATCAACCGGTCAGTTCGAACGAGCGGCACAGCTGATCGGGGCGTCTCGAAGCCTGTGGCAGCGCACGGGGACGGACTTGGCGGCGTTCGGGCCCGAACTCACCGGCTATCACTGCGCCTGCCGCGGTCAGCTGGAGCAGGCCATGACGTCCCGCGCGCTGGCAACGGCCCTGCAGGCGGGTGCAGAGCGATCCCCGACGGGAATCATCGCTTATGCGTTGGCGGAACGGGCCGCCGATTCGGTCCCCGAGGATGCACCACCCGTGCTCACCAGCCGGCAACAAGAGATCGCGGCCTTGATATCGAAAGGGCGGACCAGCCGACAGATAGCCGCAGAACTGGTGATCTCCGTGCGCACGGTGGAGAGCCACATCGAAGCCATCATGACGCGCCTGGGGGTCGCCTCGCGCAGCCAGATCGCTTCGTGGTACATCGGGCAGTCCTTCTGACCGGACGACGAACGCACGGCACCTGACGTGCCGGGAGGGTCACTCCTGTAGCTCGGAGCCGTTCTGCCGCGGGCGGCATCCGGTACGGACATCCGCAACCTCCGTACCCCACACCGTGATCTCCCCCATGTGCGTGGTCCCACAGTGACGGAGATTACGGAGATCGCCATGCGGCGACGTACGAGTCCAACGAGTTGCCGACGTGGGAAGGAGCTCCCATGGCATCCCAGTGCGAGGACCTCGCGATGGAAGTCAAGGCGAAGACACCGATCACCGACGCCATCACGCAGCTGACTCTTGTCCGCGCCGACGGCCGAGACCTCCCCGAGTGGACGCCGGGTTCACACATCGACCTCGTCCTCGGACCGGACATGGTCCGGCAGTACTCCCTGTGCGGTGAACCCGGCGACCTGCGGTCCTGGAAGGTGAGCGTTCTCCACCAGCCCGACGGCCGAGGCGGCTCCGTGCGCGTGCATCGCGATGTGCGCGAAGGTGAGACCCTCACCGTTCGGGGGCCACGCAACAACTTCCGTCTCGTCGACGCACCGCGGTACCTGTTCATCGCCGGCGGGATCGGCATCACACCGCTCCTGTCGATGATCGAGTCGGTCGATCGGGCCGGCGCCTCATGGTCGCTGACCTATGGCGGCCGCAGCCGGCACAACATGGCGTTCGCCGACGACCTGAAACAGGCTCATGGCGACGCCGTGACATTTGTTCCGGAGGACACCCACGGGCGCATCGATCTCGCCGGCATCCTGTCCGGTGCCCCTCCCCGCACCGCGGTGTACGTGTGCGGCCCGGAGGGCCTGCTGGGTGCCGTGGAGACGATGGCCGCGGAACTCGACATCGACGACCAGATCCACCTGGAGCGGTTCACGCCCAGGACACGAACGGACATGTCCGTCGCCGACGATTTCGACGTCGAATTCGTGCGTACCGGTATCACCCTTTCGATCGGACCGGACGAGTCGATTCTCCAAGCGGCCCGGGCGGTCGGGATAGCCGCCCCGTTCTCGTGCTCGGAGGGAACCTGTGGAACCTGCGAGACGAACATCGTGTCGGGCTTGGTCGACCACCGTGACTCGGTTCTCAGTCCCGCGGAGCGGGAGGCGAACAGCACCATGATGATCTGCATCAGTCGAGCCGCGGGCCCGAAGATCAGTCTCGACCTCTGACGTTCCCGCTGGAAAGAAAGTGGACAGAAATGGACAGCACCGCGGTGAGCGGTCACGGATCGACGGGTTGCCCCATGGCGCACACCGCCGCAGGATTCTCGTTCTTCGACCGCGAATACCAGGAGAATCCGGGAGCGTCGCTGGCGTGGGCCCGCGAGCGTCAACCCGTGTTCTACAACGACGACTCAGACTACTGGGTCATCACGCGGCACGAGGACGTGAAGTCGGTCTTCAGCCAGTTCAACCGGTTCTCGGCGGCCATCACACTGGCCCCGGTGACACCTCCGTCCGAGGAGGCGGGCACGCAGTTGGCCAAGTATGACTTCGCGCCCTGTCCCGTCCTCGTGGATTCCGATCCACCCCAGCACCGGCAGTACCGCCGGCTCAACGCTGCGGCGTTCATGCCCGACCGGATCGCCCCGCTCGCTCCCTACATCCGGGAGACGGTCAACGCCTACATCGATCGCTTCGCCGAGCGCGGCCACGCCGACCTCGTCGCCGACATGCTCTGGGACATCCCCTGTCTGGTCGCCCTGCAGTTCCTGGGGATTCCCGAGGAGGACGTCGACACCGTGCGTCGGCTGGCCACGTCCATGACCGAGTTCGTCTGGGGGCGACCGAGCCCCGAGGAGCAGGTGCGGGCCGCTGACGGGCTGGGCCGGTTCTGGGTGATGGGGGAGCGTGTCATCGGGAAGCTCAAGGAACTCGACGACCCGCCGGGGTGGTTGGGCCATGCGATCACGATGCAGCGCGAACACCCGGACGTCATCTCCGACACGTGGTTGCAGACCAATGTCATGGGCGGCGCGATGGCGGCCCACGAGACCACGACGAACGCCACCGCGAACGCCGTCGTCACCCTGTTGCGCAACCGCGATCAGTGGGATCGCCTGTGTGCGCAACCCTCGCTGATTCCCGCGGCGGTCGAGGAGTGCCTGCGCATCAATCCCTCCGTTGCCGCATGGCGCAGGATCGCGAAAGAAGCCGTGGAGGTGGGCGGTGTGACGATTCCGGCCGGCGGAAAGATCCTCATGGTGATCGCCTCGGCGAACCAGGACGCCTCGGTGTTCGAGGAACCCGAACGATTCGACATCGACCGGGATTCCCATGCGCACATCGCCTTCGGTGCGGGCACGCACACGTGCCTTGGCAACCATCTCGCGCGGCTCGAGATGGCCATCCTTCTGGAGGAGCTGACGCGCCGACTGCCACACATGACGCTCGACGAGCAGGAGTTCCACTTCGTTCCCAACACCTCGTTCCGAGGCCCGGAGGCGCTGCATGTCAGTTGGGACGTCGACAAGAACCCGATCCGCACCTGAACGGCGCCGGGACCAGAGCGAACGGAGAAGCACATGAGTGGCGATTCCCTCGACTTCTCGAGAACCCGGACCGGGCCGCCACGGGATCAAGGTGTGCCGGGATTCGACGGCGACACGGCCGTCCGGTCGAGCAGCATGCCGGGCCGCGAGATCGTGTTCACGAACTCCCACAGGAGCCGGGTGTCGCATCGTTTCGACACGACCGCCGTCGCATGGAGCTACGAACCCGGAGCAGGCGACCCGCACCCGGTGGCCTCCGGCCGCAGCGACTACGATGCATTCGACGTCGCAGCGGGATTGGTGTACACGCAATTCCATCATCGTGATGACGTGCCCAATACTGCAATCAGCCTCGTCCTCGACTTCGATGCCGGACACAGCCTGGCCGTCGTGAGCACGATCATCGATCCGACCGAGGGCCGGACCAGGGTGCAGCACACCTTCATCCCGGGTCGCATCGAGGGACTGCAGACGCGCGGATCGGAGCCGGCTCCCACGACGGCACTGCTGGGCCGCCGGGTGGTGTGGACCTGTGGCGACGAACGCCGCTACGAGCACCTCTACCGGGATCCGCACACGTACAGGTGGCACTGCCTGGCCGGACCCGAGGCAGGCCATGGCGACACCGACGAATGCACGACCTACGCGATGCGCCCCGGCATCTCCGTGCTTGCCACGCGGGAGAAGGTGATCCCCCGCGCATCGGTCACCATCGCCGATCACCGCGACAGCACGGCCCTGCGTTCGTACGGGGCCGTCTTCGGACCGGCCGCAGCAGGCGCTCCGCCCGAGCACTTCACGTTCGGCGGCGTGGGCGAACTGGTGGGTTGCCCGAGCCGCCAAGCCCGCACCGGCTGAACACCGACAACCGCGGCGGAACCACCGCTGCTCCCCGAAAGGAAACACATTCATGTTGGCCAAGGGAAACGTCCAGGTCACCGATCTCCTCTCTGCCATGCCGCCCGCGATTCCCGTGGGTTCGCATGCGATGACACAGCTCGTCGAACTCCCGCCTGCCGACCCCGGACTCGCGCCGCACCGCCACTCCGGGCCGGTGTTCGGTTACGTGCTGGAGGGCACGATCTTCTTCGAACTGGAGGGCGAGGAGCCCCGGGAGATCACGGCGGGCGAGGCGTTCTGGGAGCCCGGCGGCGACGTCGTGCACTACCAGGTCTCCAATCCGGATCCGAACGCGTGGAGCCGGTTCGTCGCGGTGTGCGTCTGCGCTCCGGGCGTGGACATGATCACCATGCTCGAACCGGAGGAGATCGTGGTTCGCGATCACCTGCGCCACCCCAGCGCGCGCCAGCACCAGGGCTGACCATGTCCGTACTGTCGCGACGCCCGGTGGCCGACATCGTTGCCCGCAGGTTCGCCGCCAAGATCAATGCTGCGATCCACCCGGACAGCGGGCCGCGGTTCCCGGAGATCAGCGTTCGCACCACCGATATCAGCATCGAAACGCGCCACGGCCGGGTCGCCGCGACGATCTACCTCCCGCCGTCACCGATCGGCACCCCCGGGGTGTACGTCAACGCTCACGGCGGCGGCTTCGTCGTGGGGAGCCGACAGCAGGACGACGCCTGGTGCCGCTTCCTGGCCGCCCATGCCAATGTCGTTGTGCTCAACACGGACTACGCGTTGGCTCCGGCCAAGAGGTTCCCGACCCCCGTCGAGCAGTTCTACGACGTCGTTCAGTGGGCGTCGGCGCAGGAGCATGAGTGGGACGGCACGCGGTTGTGCGTCGGCGGCCAGAGCGCCGGCGGCAATCTGTCGGCGGCGGTCGCGCGGATGGCGCTGGAAAACGGCGGCCCCGCCATCGCGCTGCAGGTTCTGCACTACCCGCCGCTCGACATCGTGACGCCGCCCAGCCGCAAACCGTCACCGCTGGGCTCGAAAGCGGTTCTGCAGCCCTGGTTGTGTGAGGTGTTCGACACCGCCTACGTGCCCGATCGCACGCAGCGTCGTCATCGTTTCGTGTCGCCGGCATGGGGCGACAATGCCGAGGGTATCGCGGGTATCGCCCCGGCTTTGGTCATCGCAGCGGAGTTCGACCGACTACGCAACGAGGCCAAGCGCTATGCGGACAAGCTCGAAGCGGTCGGCGCGCTTGCCGAATACATCGAGGTGTCCGATGTCGACCACGGTTACGACATTATGACCGACGAGTCCGAGGTGATCCGGCGGATGTATGAGGCGATAGTCGCTCACGTCCACCGCGCGATCAGCCGCTAACGATACGGAGCACCCCGATGAATCGTATGGTGAGAGTGTCCGCCGGCGCCCTGCTGGCGGTCGGGCTGCTGGGTGTCGCCGCGTGCGGTGGGGCCTCGGGACAGCCGGGGAGCGGGCCGATCAAGGTCGTCTCCATCAACGACGCCACCGGGGCGTTGAACGCCTACGGCCTTCCGATGGGGGCCGCTGCCCGGCTCGCCATCGACGACATCAACAAGCACGGCGGGCTGCTCGGCCGGCAGGTCGAGCTTAACGAGCTCGATGGCCAGTCCGATGTCGCCCGCTACACCGTATTGGCGCGGCAGACTGCGCAGGATCCGGATGTGGCGATGGTGCAGGGCGCGATCTCCAGCGCCGCCCGCGAGGCCATCCGCCCGGTATTCGACAACGCGGAGAAGCTCTACTTCTACCCGACCTTCTACGAGGGCGGAGTCTGCGACCGAAACACTTTCATGACCGGTCAGACGCCGAGCCAGACCGTGGCGCCGCTGCTGAAATGGGCCGCGGACACCGGTAAGAAGAAGTGGTACGTGCTCGCCGCCGACTACAACTACGGCCAGATTTCCGCGGGCTGGGTCAAGCGCCTGGCCGACGAGTACGGGGCGACCATCGTCGGCGGCCCGACATTCTTCGACCTCAGCAACAGCGACTTCACCAGCCAGATCCCGAAGATCCAGGCCTCCGGCGCGGACACGGTCGTGTCCCTGCTGGTCGGACCGGCCCACCTCAATTTCTACAAGCAGTGGGCCGCGTCCGGTCTCAACGCCACGACCACGGTCGTCGGGGCTGGCTTCGGACTGGGAGCCGACCAGGTCGCCCTCGGCCCGGACGCCAACGGCATCGTGACCGCGTTCCCCTACTTCCCGAGCCTGGACACCCCGGACAGCCGGGACCTGCGGAAGCTCTGGGTGGACTCCGGGCGCACCGACCCTCTCACTCCGGGTGCGATCGACGGGTGGAACGCCTGGCAGATCTGGGCTGCCGCCGTCCGGAAGGCCGGCACCACCGACCGGGACAAGGTGATCGCGGCGCTCGAGTCGGGGCTGAGTTTCGACGGCCCGTCGGGGAAGGTCGAGATGGATCCCCGGACGCACCATCTGATCGTTCCGATGCGGCTCTGGGAGGCCGACGGCCAGGGCGGATTCACCATGCTCAAGGAGCTGACTGCCGCTGCGGCACCGACCTTCGAGCAGAGCACGTGTGACCTGACGAAGGACCCGAACACCAACCAGCAGTTCACCCCGTGAGCCGAAGGAGCTGTGCAAGCCGTGGCTGACGTCGTCGTCCTGACTGTCTCCTTCGTCACCGGTATCTCGGTGCTCGCTCTGCTGTCCCTCGGTCTCGCGGTGGTGTTCACCACCCGGGGAATCATCAACCTCGCCCATGGCGAGTTCGTGATGATGGGAGCGTTCACCACGGTGACGCTCACCCGCTCGGGCGTGCCCTTCGTCATCGCCCTGCTTGTCGCGGCGGCGTTGCTCGCCGTGTTCGGGTGGGTCCTCGAGGTCACGCTCGTCCGCCGGCTCGACGGGCGGCCAACGGACTGCATGCTCGCCACGTGGGGGGTGAGCCTGATCGTCACGCAGGTGGCGGTCCTGCTCTTCGGCACCACATCGGAAGGCCTGTCGATCCCCCTGGGATCCATCCAGGTCGGGGCCGCCTACACCGTCGGGGTCTACAACCTGGTCCTCATCGCAGCGGCCGTGGTGTCGATCGTGGTACTGGCGCTGGTGCTCCGGCGGACCCGCACTGGCCTGTTCATCCGGGCGGCGGCTCAGTCCGAGATCGACGCCCGCACCCTCGGGGTCGACACCCGCCGCGTGCGGACGATCGCGTTCACGAGCGCGGCGGCGTTCACCGGATTCGCCGGTGGCCTACTCGCGCCCTTCCTCGGGGTGAGCCCGACGATGGGCGCGACCTTCATCGCCAAGGCGTTCATGACCGTCATGGTGGGCGGGGCCAACGCCGTGGTCGGTACTGCGGCCGCCTCGTTCGCCCTCGGCGGCACGGACAACATCCTGAGCACCTGGCAGAGCCCGCTGGTCGGGACGCTGGCGCTGCTGCTGATCGCCGTGGTGATCGTGCGATTCATGCCCCGCGGTCTGACCGGAGGACGACGATGAAGAAGCGCGCCAAGGTCGTCGCGCCGCTTGCGGTGCTGGTGCCCATCGTCGTGGTGGGCCTCGTGATGCGGCCACAAGATCTCGATCAGCTCACCCTCTGGGCCATCGAGGGCATTCTCGCCCTCTCGCTCGTCCTGCTGTGGGGTCATGGCGGCATCTTCAGCCTCGGTCAGACCGCCCTGTACGGACTGGGCGGGTACGCGTTCGGCATCGTCGCGATCAACCTCGGCCGCGGCGCGGCCAACTCGATGCTCCTGGGCGGACTCGCGGCGCTGGTGGTCGCGGCGCTCGTCTCGCTCGTCATCGGGTACCTGATGTTCTACGGGCGGGTCAGCGAGGTGAACGTCGGCATCATCACCCTCGCGTTGACGCTGGTCCTGTTCGTGTTGATCAACAGCACCGCGGATCCGGCCTACCGCATCGGGGACGCTCCGATCGGCGGCTTCAACGGCCTCGTGGGGATCCCGGCGCCGATGCTCTTCGGACAGCGGATCACCGGGCAGAGCCTGTTCTTCGTGGTCTGCGGCGCGGCGGTCGTGGCACTCACCCTCGTCTGGTGGTGCCTGGACCTGCCCTTCGGCCGCATCGCGGCGGCAGTGCGGTCCAACGAGCTGCGGGCCGAGCTCCTCGGCTATGACGTCCGCGCCCGCCGGACGATGCTATTCGTGGTCTGTGGCTGTCTCGCCGGGGGAGCCGGCGCGTTGTTCGCCGCCTGGGGCCAGTTCGCCTCACCCACCATCTTCGGCCTCAAGTCCGCGATCATCATCGTCATCTGGGTCCTCGTCGGGAGCCGCACCAGCCCGGTAGGCGCGTTCGTCGGGGTGTTCGCGGTCGAGGCGCTCACGTCCTGGCTCGGCGGTGAGGACGCTCGGTACGCGCTGATCTACCTCGGCGCGATTCTGATCGCCGCCGTGATCCTCCTGCCGAACGGGTTGGTGACCACGGCACGACGACTGACCCGGCGGTTCGCACCCGCGCGGAAGAAGCCAATACCGGTCGACGGATCGCTGGCCCAGGCCTCGTCGAGCCACGACCTCAGCCACGTGCTCGGCGCGCGACCGCCATCGGACACCCAGGCGTCGCTCGTCGTGTCGGGCCTGACCAAGCGGTACGGGGCGGTTACGGTGGTCGACGCGATCGACCTCGACCTACCGGCGACCGGGCTCCAGGTCGTCATCGGCCCCAACGGAGCAGGCAAGAGCACCTTCTTCGGCCTCGTCAACGGCACTGTCAAGATCGACACCGGCACCGTACGGCTCGGCGAGACCGACGTGAGCCGGATGCTCCCGCACCGCAGGGCCAGGGCCGGCATCGGGACCAAGCGGCAGGTGGTGAGCGTCTTTGCCGACCTCACGGTCCGCGAGAACCTCTGGGTCGCCGCCTACGCACCCCGCGCCCGACGCTCGGTGAAGGAGGCGACGGCCGCCGCGGACGACCTCGTCAGCTGGCTGGGGCTGGCCGGTGCGACCGTCGCCGGCACCCTGTCACACGGCGACCAGCAGCGGCTCGAGATCGTTATGGTCATGGCGTCCGGAGCATCGCTGATCCTGCTCGACGAACCCACGGCCGGCATGACGGTCAACGAGACCGCCGGGATGGCGGCGTTGATCCACACCCTCTCCGAGCACTGCAGCGTGGTCGTCATCGACCACGACATGGGATTCGTCCGCGAGCTCGGCGCGCCGATCACCGTGATGCACCTCGGGCAGGTCCTCATGCGCGGTGAGCTCGACGCACTGGAGGCCGACGAGCGGCTTCTCGACATCTATCTGGGGCGGCACAATGCTCGAGCTTGAAGGCGTCCAGGCGGGCTATCCCGACCAGCCCGTCCTGCACGGTGTCGACCTGACCGTTCGTACCGGTGAACGACTTGCGGTTCTGGGACGCAACGGCGTGGGCAAGACCACCCTCGTTCGGGCCGTCGTCGGGGCGATCCCGGTGACCGCAGGGAAGATCCGCCTCGACGGCGAGCGCATAGATCGACTGGCCGCCCACAAGCGCGTGGGCGCGGGGATCGCCCATGTCCCGCAAGGTCGGGGGATCTTCGGTGAGCTGAGCATCCTCGAGAATCTGAAGGTGTCCGCCTGCGCAGTGCACGGTGCAGGTTGGCGCCGCGAGATCCAGCAGATCCTCGAGGAGTTCCCGATGCTGGCCGAACGCGCCGGGCACGCGGCCCGCAGCCTCAGCGGCGGCCAGCAGCAGGTCCTCGCGATCGCCCGGGCACTGCTCACCCGGCCCCGCCTCCTCGTCCTCGACGAGCCGACCGAGGGCATCCAACCCTCGATCCTGGACACGATGGCCGACCTGCTCGTCGACGTGAACGTGGCCCGTGGGGTCACCCTGGTCGTTGTCGAGCAGAAGATCGACTTCGCCGCCCGGCTCGCCGAGCGCGCCGTTGTGGTCGATCGCGGCCGAATCCACTGCGCCATCGCCCTCGCCGACCTGCAAGGATCACGCGAACTGCAACGCGAGTTGCTCGCCGTTTGACAGGCCCATGTCGATGCCGATGCCCCGCGCGCGGCGGTCCAACACTGGCGGCCACGGACCGGTCGCAGATCTCCACCGCCGTCTCGAGCATCTGGCGCGTGCTGGTGAACCAGTCCTGCAGATTCAGATCCACGATGAGCTCGTCCGCGCCCGCCTCGGCGGCCGTGTGGATGTCGTCCATGATCTGGTCGAGAGTGCCAACGAACGCCGATCAGCCACGTCCGGCCGGACGGTCGCTGAAGGTGACGTTCCCACCACGATCATCTCCATCTGGCGGGTGTCCCGGCCATATCCGGAAGCCGTTTCCCGGATCCGGTCCCAACTGGCCCGCAGTTCCTTGGCTCCCTCCGGGCCTGGCGTGGTGAGCAGCGCAAGCCGTCGGCGCGCTGGGCGATCGGCTGCACGGCACGGGAACTGGTGCTGCGGCCCAGGTTGGCGCCACCGCCGCCCATCATCACGGGGATCTTCGCGACGGGCTTGGGTAAGACCGAAGCGTTGTCGATGACGACGCGAGAGGTTGATACTGCATCGCCACTCCAGTGCATTGTTGACGAGTGGAACGGGTTAGGCGGTCATCCGCCGACCTGCGGATAGTCTCCCGCCGCCAGTTGCCCCATGCCTTCCTCCACGTCGAGCGCCGACTCGAGTCCGGCACTCCGACCGCCGACGTCGCACGTCGACTCAGTGTGGCGGATCCGCCCGCTTGCGCCGAGCGAGGCGATCGACGGCGCCCGCCGGGCCACCCTCGAATCGCTCGCTGCGGTCCTCAACCCGGAGCTCCGCAAGGACTGTGTGACGTCGTCGACCATCCGCTTGGCGATCGAGCACTGGATCGGCGGACAGCTGCCGTTCAGGGACGTGTCCGCCAGGTCGCCGCCACTGCCCACGGCGTGTCGGTTCGAACGCTGCACCGGATCTTCGCCGCGGGCGGTTCCACGTTCGGCAGCCACATGCGCCAGCGACGGCTCGCCAGAGCTCCTGCCCGAGCTGCAGAACCACGACGTGCCGATCTCCTCCGTTGCGCGCCGCTGGGGATTCGCCGACGCCAGCTATTCGGCCGCGTGTTCAAGGCGCGATGCGGGCCTTCGCCGGGCGACTACCGCGATGACCTCACGCTGGCAGACCGCCGGGACCAGCCACGGGTGCCGCCGCGATCCCTCGACAGCGCCGCCCCCTGATCGCAGCCGCCCGGGTGGAGGCGACATCCGACTTGTCACGGCGCACATCACGAGACGGTACGACCCGATTCTGATACGTTACATATTCTAGCTGTAATGTATTGGCTGTTCCAGTAGCCACGAATCGAGAGGATCCGCATGCCCGAGCTGACCAGGGTGGCTGTCGTCTACTACTCCGCCACCGGCACTGCGCACGAGCTCGCGAAAGAGGTCGTGATCGGAGCGGAGAAGGCCGGCGCCGAGGTCCGCCTCCGCAAGGTCACCGAGCTCGCACCCGAGGCGGCAATCGCGTCGCGCCCCGCGTGGGCCGAGCACGTCGCAGCGACCCGCGACGTACCCATTGCCACGCCCGATGACCTGGTGTGGGCCGACGGCATCGTGATGGGGTCGCCGACCCGGTTCGGCAACATCGCCAGCCAGCTCAAGCAGTTCCTCGACACGCTCGGTCCACAGTGGGCCCAGGGGCTGCTCGCGGACAGGGTGTACTCCGGCTTCACGACGACCGACACCGCTCACGGCGGCCAGGAATCGACGCTGCTCGCCCTGTACGCCACGTTCCACCACTTCGGTGGCATCGTCGTCGCGCCGGGATACACCGACCCCGTCAAATTCGCCGACGGGAACCCCTACGGCAGCAGCCACGTCGGGCGTCGAGGTGAGGCGCCCGTCGACGACACGGCCCGGGCTTCCGCCCGCTACCAGGGGGAGCGCGTCGCCCGGATCGCTACCGCCCTCAAGACCGACGGCGCCGCGTAAGTCGAGCTGCTGTCCGACGGAGCGATGACGTCCTTCCGTCGCATCGCGGTGTGGGTGCTGGTGACACGTCACCAGCACCCACACCGTCAGCCTCACCCGAAGTGGATCACCGCGCGAAGGCCTTGCGGCGGACGTCCGGTATCGGGCCCCGCCCGCCCGCCCGTTCCCGTCGTGGGTCGCCGGTCAGTCCTCGGCGACCGTGACCTGTCGTGGTTGACGCGAGGACGCGTCTTCCGTGCTCATGATGTCGGCGCCTGCGCCGGAAGTCGGCGGTTCGCTGGGGTGTTCCTGTGAGGCGGCCCGGGTCGAGCGGGAGGCCTTGGCCAGGGCGAACACTGCCGCGCTGGCCACGACGAGGACCACCCCCATCGCCAGGAACACGGTTCGGGGCGTCGCGCCACTGCCCAGGACGAACCCGACCAGCAGCGGGCCAAGGATCCCGCCGATCCGGCCGATGCCCAGCGCCCAGCCGACGCCGGTCGGACGGATCCGCGGAGGATAGAGCATCGTGGCCAGCGCGATGACGCTCATCTGACCGCCGGTGATGCAGGTGCCGGCGAGGAACGCCGCGACGAGCAGCATCCAGCTCGATCCTGTGACCGCGAACGCGAGCACGGACACGAACACTGCGCCGAGGAGATAGACCGCGCTGAGCGTCCCGTACGGCCCGCGCCTGTCCATCGAGGGTCCGATCACGATCGCCGCAGCGATCCCGCCGACTGTCGTGAGCGCTGTCGCGGCTACCGCGGTCGAGGGGGCGTGACCGAGCCGGCCCAGGATCGTGGGCAGCCAGCTCTGAACGGCGTAGAAGACGCCCAGGTTGAGCATGAACGCGATCCACAACAGCGCCGTGCTGACCAGCCAGTGCCGCTGGAACAGCTCGAACAGCGGGGAATGGGTCTTTCCCGGCGCCCCGGTGACTCCAGAACTGCGCTCGGCAGGCAGCACCCGCGTTGCCGGGCCGAGATCCGGGTCGAGGCGGCGGAGGGTGGCGTGGGCCCGAGCTTCGTCGCGGACCAGCAGATAGCTCGGGGAGTCGGGTAGAAACCGCAGCAGGACGAGCACCAGGAGCAGCGGGAGGATGCCGCCGAGTACGAACATGGGCCGCCACCCCCAGGCCGGAATGACCGCTCCGGAGATCAAACTGGCGGCGACGAAGCCGAGCGCAAGCCAGCAGTAGATGAACATGACGAATGTGGAGCGGCGCCGGGTCGGCGCGAACTCGCTGGCCAGCGCCACGGCGCTCGGGATGGTCGCACCGAGTCCCACTCCGGTCAGCAGTCGCAGCACGAGTAGCTGCGTCTGGTCACCTGCCAGCGCACACAGCAGCGTGAGGACGCCGAACAGGGCAGTGGCGACGATGACGAGCTTCCGATGCCCGATCCGATTGGCCAGGGGCGACAAGAGCAGGTATCCGACCATGAGGCCGACGATCGATGCCGAGAAGATCGGACCGAGAGCCGCGACCGGAAGTGACCATTCGTTGGCGACCGCCGGGGCGATGAAACTGATCATCTGGGTGTCGAGACCATCGAGAAACATGACCGAGCCGGTCAGTGCCAGGACCAGGAAGTGGAACCTGCCCACTGGTCGACGGTCGATCAGCACGTCCAGGCGCACCGCGGGGCCCGGTACCGATATTTGAGAAGACACGGCGATATCGCCTTTCGCATGGGTTACGCGACCGCCACCGTTGATTCGGCTTGGCTGCGAGAATAAGGACCCGACCGAAACGGGAGCTCCTGAGCATCTCCCCCTGATTCCCAGGCCGTTCCGTGTGTCGCCAGACGGTAAAGAAAACAACGCGTCACAGTCAAGCTATGCAACGCGATTATTAAATCGATCCTCGCAGTTCATCGCTGCTGAGCCTGTCGATCTTCCGCGCCGGGCTCCGCACAACTATGCTCTAAATCGCATGCTCCGGCAGGCGACGGGCCCGTGCCTGAGCCGGGCAGGTCCCAGACATCCCCGTCCGCCTGTCGGCCCTGGCATGCAGCGGGAGCAATTCATGTGAATTGCAGCTCCGCGACCCGCAGCGCGACCCGCCGGACATCGTCATGGCCGATGGCGACGGATTTGACCGGTCAGCGGCCCGTGGACTCGACGCGCGGCGACGAGCCGCCGTGCGGAAGATGTCGGGCCGGTTCGTCGTCGTAGAAAGTGGTGAAGTTCCCGACCGGTTCGCGCAAGGTCTGATAACGACTGAGGGCATGTTCTCGGTCAGCGTATCCGAGAGCGATTCCACAGACGACTATCTGATCATCCGGGATGTGCAAGTGGTGGCGAATCACCGGGTAGAAGTCGATGAATGAGGCTTGCGGACAGGTGTCGAGCCCTGCCTGTCGGGCAACGAGCATGAGCGCCTGCAGGAACAGTCCGCCGTCGATGAGCGCGCTGTCGAGCGGATGCCTGCTGACAGTGAGCATGAGGCCGACCGGGGCGCCGAAGAAGTCGTAATTGCGCCGATGGTGGGCTTGGCGGGCCTCGGAGTCGCACGTCTCGATCCTGAGCGTCCCGTGATAGAGGCCTTCGCCGAAGGCCTGTCGTCGGGTTCGATACGGTTCCTGCCAGTCGTCCGGTGCCGGCTGGAACGGGTACTCCCGCTCGGCGACGCGCTCGTCGCCGTCCAGCGCCTGCCAAAGCGCCTCGGTCAGGCGTTGCTTCGGCTCGCCGGTCAGGACGTGAACATGCCACGGCTGACAGTTGGAGTTGCTGGCCGACCTCGAAGCCAGGCTCAGCAGTCGTTCGATCTCGACGCGCGGGATGTCGATCGGCAGGAACGCGCGAACGCTTCGACGGGAGAGCAAGGCCTCTTCGACGGTCGCCGCACCGGGGGGCGATCCGTGTGGAGGGGCCGTGTCCGCATCGTGCATCGGCTGGTCCGTCACTGGTCAGAGCGTGTCAGGCGCTGTGATGTCGTAGGAGATGCGTCCCGCGGGCAGATAGAACAGGGCGATGATCCCCCCACCTGTGACCTCGGGGTAGTGGTGGCTTCCCGGGTCGGGCGCCGTCCATCCTGCCCCCTGCCACCCGCGCGGGCCACGCAGCAGGGCGTCGGGGTCCAGGGGCACGACCATGTTGATCTCGCCGTAAGGGTGCTGGTGGTACTGGCCGCGGTAGACCGGAACGCTGTTCATGTACACCGCCGTGATGCTGAAGTAGCTCAGTTCCTCGCTCGGCTCGGCGATCCGGCTCCGGCGATAATTGGGGCCGTCGACCTCGATGTTGGCGGCCCAGCCGTCAGCCACGCCTTCCTTGACCAGGCGGGCGAGGTCGTCCCACAGCTCTGTGTCGGGGCCCCGGGTCTCGTTGAGCCAGGTCTCCAGCTCGACTCCCGCGGTGCGGTTCTTGATCTCGTTGATCAACGGGATGCTGCGCTGGATCAGATCCTCAGCTGTGGAGCCCATGTCCTGCCTCCTTCTGGCGGCGATGCCGGAGCGGGGAGTCCCGCACATGGAGGACGGTAGGACGAACTCAAGGTTACAGTCAATATCTGTAACGTAATCCGGTGGAGGCAGCGCGCCCTGTGTCCGACAATGGGGTCATGATGGACTCACAGAAGGCGATCTTGGAGGTCGGCGCAGCGGCGGCCGCCTCGCGCGGTGGTCGACCTCGGGATCCTGCGCTCGACGATGCGATCATCACGGCCACCCGGCGGCGACTGGTCCTGGACGGCTACTCGAAGATGACCATCGGCGAGATCGCCTCCGATGCCGGCGTGTCCCGGCCGACGATCTACCGCCGCTGGCCGGGCAAGCTCGAGCTCACCATCGATGCGCTCGACTATGGGCTCCGGGCCCAACGTGACACTTTCCCCAACCTGAGGCTCGAGGAGCTACCAGCACTCGAGGCGTTCACCGAAGCCGTCCGGCGAGTTGATCCGCGCTACTTCAATCCGGATGCCATGGTCCTCATGGGCAACTTCATGGGCGAGACGATCCGCACCCCGGAGCTGCTCGCGGTCGTCTTCGAGTACGCCGTCGAGCCCAGGGTGAAGCTCGTCGAACGAGTGCTGGCCGACCTCCAGAGGCGCGGTGACGTGCGGGCCGACATCGATATTCACACCATCGCCACCATGTGCTTCGGCAGCTACTACGCGGCGTTCCTGCGCGCTGAGCACGACCGTAACGTCCTCGCCGAGCAGGTCGTCGCCGTGCTGTGGCCGGGGATCGCCGCGCAGTAGGCCTGACGAGCTCCACCAGCGCGGATCCAGGGCGACCCACTCGGCGGGACAGCTGACATCCGTGGTTGTGAGCGGGAGTCAGGTCGCAGGTGAGCCTGGTTAAATTACGGCTGCTGGCTGTAATGTTACGCCAGGTCCGAAGGTCTGGTACGGGCCTGCCACCGTCGATGGAGACCCAACATGCCTTCCGTCTCGCTCCCTCCTGTCCTGTTGCTGCACGGTGCATGGCACGGCTCGTGGTGCTGGGAACCAATCGCGACCGTCCTGACGGCCGCTGGTCACCCGGTGCTGGCAATCGACCTCCCCGGCCACGGGTTGAACGCCTCGATCCCCGACGGCTATCTCGCCCAGGACCTCGCGGTCCTCGCGAGGGCGAGCTCCCCGATCGGGAAGCTGAGCGCCGTCGACATCTCCGAAGCTGCCGTGGGCGTCGTCCGGGCGCTGCACGCCGCGTTCGGACCGGTGGTGGTCGTCGCGCACAGTGCCGCCGGCGTGACGCTGAACCACATCGGGGAGGCCGTCCCGGAGCTGCTCCACCGGATGGTCTACCTGGCAGCGCTGGCTCCTACACCGGGTCGGTCGGTGTTCGATCAGCTCTCCGCTCCTGAGTTCGCGGAATCCCTGGTCTCAGGGCTGATGGTCGCCGACCCGGCAGCGACGGGTGCCCTGCGCATCAACTGGGACTCGGCCGATGCCGAGTACCGGTCCACAGCGCGGCAGTGCTTCTATGCCGACGTCCCCGATGTGCTCGCCGATGCCGCGATCCGGCAGCTCACCCCGGACAGTCCGGTCCGTGTCTATTCCGATGCGGTGCCGCTCACCGCGGAGAAGTGGGGCTCGGTGCCGCGGTCCTGGATCCGTTGCACCCAGGACCGCGCCGTCCCGATCGCCGCTCAGGATGCCAATATCGCCCTGCTCGACGCGGCGTTCCCGCGACACTCCTTCGACCGGATCACCCTCGAGACGAGCCATTCCCCGTTCTTCTCAGCCGCCGACCAGCTGGCTGCCGGTCTCATCCAGGCGGCCAAGGGCTGAAGCAGCACCTCGTGGGGCTGCGCCCCGCGCGGCCACACTCAGCCTGCCCAGACCGGACCTCCGTTGCGCAAGGGTGCTGAACGGTGCAACGGACCCGGCCCGACGCCGGTCAGGCTGACTCCGATGTCAATCCCCCGCGGACGGCAAAGGGTAGCGGGATCGGAGAGGTCGCGGATCGCCGGTCGTCCGAGGGTCGACGCGTGGCGAGCCGCCGCGCGCTGGCTCCGGGGCGGACCGCGGCCGGGTAGATCGAGGGACTCGTCCGGCATCCCGTCGACCTGGCGGGCAGCCCTGCCACTAACCGACTTGCCGCAAAAGCGCCCAGGCTGGCGCGATGAATCGGCGATCCGGTTCCGTCTCAGCTGCGCGACCGGCGGCGCCGATGCGGTCGGGCAGGCTTCATTCGCGCCATTGGCTCGCCAGAGTCAGCGGTGACGTCGATACTCCAACTGTCGCTATCGCCTCGGTTCCGCGGACCGCAGAGTCTTCATCGGTCGACTGCGAAGGTGAGGGGAGAGCGTGCTCGCTCAGCAGCCGGACTGCCTCAGCTTTGTCCGACGGCCAATTCAGAATCGGCCGTGACAGCAGCGACGAGCGCGGACACTCGGCCAACAGCCGGAGCAGGTTCGGGTCGGTGCGCGAGGACAAGCGGAGCGATCACCTGCTGGCCCGCGAGGGGAACGTAGGCGACGCCGTCGATCCGAAGGGCACGTACTGAGGCGGGTACGAGCCCGAAACCGAGACCCGCTGCGACGAAGACGACCAGCGTTCCAGTTTCACCAACCTCGAGAACCCGAGGGTCGAGGCCTGCTCGCCGGCATGCGTCGACTACGAGCGGCTGCATCATCGAGCGATGGCCGGACGGGTGCGTAATCAGCTGCATCCCGTCGAGGCCACGGAGGTCGAGGTTGTTGCTCCGCGCCTCTGGGTGGTCGGCTGGAAGGACCGCGACCAGTGGCTCGTCGCGCAGCTGGAGAACCTCGAGATCATCGATCACCGCAGAGCCGGGTCGAAGCACGGCGATGTCGAGCTCCCCCGCGCGCAGTCGGTCGATGAGCGCCGGACCGAGCAGCTCGCCGCGGAGTTCGAGCTCGATGTCCGGCAGCTCGTCGCGGACCCGTAGCGCGACCTGCGGCAGCACGTCGTAGGTCGCGGTGCCGACGAAGCCGAGCCGCACTCGCCCGGCTCGCCCCGCAGCGAGCAGGCTCAGGTCGGCGGATGTCCGGTCAACGGCGGCGAGGATCTCCATCGCGCGGTCTTGGAGGAGCCGGCCTGCCTCGGTGAGCTCGACCCTCCGTGTGGAGCGATCCATGAGCCGTGTGCCCGTCTCGCGCTCGAGCTGCCTGAGCTGCTGCGACAGTGCGGGCTGGGCGATGTGCAGTCGGGCGGCCGCGCGCCCGAAGTGCCGCTCCTCGGCCAGCACGGCGAACGAACGGAGATGTCGCAGCTCCACTGCCTCATCTTATGCGAGTCGCTTATCAATCGACGATGAACGAATACTGGACGTGATGGACGGGGTGTTCCTACTGTCGGGACGTGGCGTCCTGTTACCTCTACGCAAGTGCGCGCACGGTGTTCGGTCGCTTCGGCGGCGCGCTCGCCGGCGTTCGACCCGACGACCTCTCCGCTGCCGCGCTCACCGGCGTGCTCAGCAAGGCTCCAGCTCTCGACCCAGCGGTGGTTGGTGACGTCGTCTGGGGCTGTGCCAACCAGGCCGGCGAGGACAACCGTGACGTCGGCCGGATGGCGGTGCTCCTGGCAGGTCTGCCGGTTTCGCTGCCGGCGACAACCGTGAACCGGCTCTGCGGCTCGTCCCTCGACGCCGCGATCCAGGCGTCACGCGCCGTCGAGGTCGGCGACGTCGACGTCGTCCTCGCCGGCGGTGTGGAGTCGATGACCAGGGCGCCGTGGGTGATGCCGAAGCCGTCGCGCTCGTTCCCGCCCGGCGACGTCACCGCAGTGTCGACGACCCTCGGCTGGCGCCTGGTGAATGAGCGGATGCCGACGGAGTGGACGGTGTCGCTGGGTGAGTGCAACGAGCAGCTGGCGGACCGGTTCGCCATCTCGCGCGGCCGCCAGGACGAGTTCGCGTCCCGCTCCCACCGGCTCGCCGCGCAGGCCTGGGCCGACGGGTTCTATGACGGCCTGATCGTGGAGGTCCCCGGCGTGAATCAGAATCGCGACGAGAGCATCCGCGACGACTCCACACCCGAGAAGCTGGCTGGCCTCAAGCCCTCCTTCCGGGGCAACGGGACAATCACCGCGGGCAATGCGAGCCCCCTCAACGACGGCGCCGCCGCCGTCCTGCTTGGATCGGCCGACGCGAGCGCGCACATCGGGACCGAGCCCATCGCCCGCGTCGCCGGCCGCGGAGTGCACGCGCTCGACCCGCGGGAGTTCGGCTTCGCACCCGTCAAGGCGGCCGAGCAGGCGTTGGCCAGGTCCGGCATCGGGTGGGCCGATGTGAGCGCCGTGGAGCTCAACGAAGCCTTTGCCGCACAGTCCCTCGCCTGTGTCGACGCGTGGAAGATCGACCCCGAACTCGTGAACACGAAGGGTGGCGCGATCGCCATCGGCCATCCGCTCGGCGCATCGGGCGCCCGGATCCTCGGAACCCTCGCGGCTCGCCTGCATGAGTCCGGCGGACGGTGGGGCGTTGCCGCCATCTGCATCGGCGTCGGGCAAGCACTCGCCGTCGTACTCGAGAACGTCACCGGAGCACGGGCCTGACCGCCCGGATCTGCGACGGCCACGACGAAGCTGTCGCCGGCACAGCCGACGGCTCGACCGTCGTCATCGGCGGGTTCGGCATGGCCGGCATGCCCGTCGACCTCATTGACACCCTGATCCGCCAGGGCGCTACCGACCTCACGATCATGTCGAACAACGCCGGCAACGACAATGTTGGGCTGGCCATGCTGCTGGCAACAGGCCGGATACGGAAGATCATCTGCTCGTACCCGCGCCAGGTTGACTCATGGGTGTTCGACGACCTCTACCGCGCCGATCTTATCGAACTCGAAGTCGTCCCTCAGGGCAACCTCGCCGAGCGAATGCGCGCTGCCGGGGCCAGCATCGGGGCCTTCTACAGCCCCACTACCGTCCGCACGCCGCTGGCCGCGGGGAAGGAGATCCGGGAGATCGACGGCCGGGCCTACGTGCTCGAGTTCCCGATCCACGGCGACCTCGCGCTGATCAGAGCACACGTCGCCGACCGGATGGGAAATCTCGTCTACCGCAGGACCGCCCGCAACTTCGGCCCTGCCATGGCCACGGCCGCACGCACCGTCGCGGTCCAGGTCGACCGCGTCGTCAGGACGGGGACCCTCGACTCCGAGAATGCGGGTGAGCCTGGTACCGCTGCGGGACCTGATCACGATCCTCGAGAGCGGGCCGCTGACGGCGACGGGCCAGACACGGGCGTCGGTCCGTGCGTCGACGTCCGTGGCACGGCTGGGGAGCATGCCGTCGTCTCGCTGCACGCCGACGGCGCCACGCCGGCCGGACACGGTTTCCACGTCGCCTACGCCGACCCGCCGCTCAACCCCACCCAAGCCGGACCCGCCCGGGTGCTCGTAGCCACGCTGCGCGACGCCCTGCGCAGCAACGGGTTCCTGGTATCCGACTACACCGGCCGGGACGGCCTGTCGGCCCGCCCCGACCTGGCCGGGCTCAACCCTCTCGACCCGGCCGACCGCGCTCGTGGAGTGCGCCAACATACGCAACGCCGCCGAGGCCGCGCTCATCGCTACTACCGACGATCTCGGACGCTCCGGCGGCCACCTCGGGTTCGGCCTCGGGCCGCACTACTGCGTCGGTGCACCGCTCGCGAACGGCCGGCAGCGCTACGCGACCGCCGTCGCCGCCGGGATCCTGGCCTTCCTGGGTCGCTGAAAGCGGAGGGCTCGCCAGTATCGAAGTGATACCGGCGAGCCCCTGGCGATGACTCGCCGACTCGACGTCAGACGCGCGCGACCATCTTGATCTCGATCAGCTGCGCGGGGAAGGCCAGCCGCGGCGTGCCGACCAGCGTGCTCGTCACCTGCGGGTCCTCACGGCCGTAGGCGGCCTTGCGGACCGGTCCGGCCACCTCGAACGCCGCGTCGACGTCGAGGACGTAGAGGACCTCCTCCACGACGTTCGTCAGCGAGGCGCCGAACCGGTTGAGAATGGCCTCAGCGTTGCGATACGTCTGGCGCATCTGCTCGCCCATGTTGCCGTAGTCGGTGACCTTGTTGTTCTCGTCGAGCGGGGCGGGGGCTACGAGGTCAGCGCCGTCGTTCGACAGCTGCCCGGACACGTAGATGGAGTCGCCGCGCTTGACGGCCTGCACGTAGCCGTAGGCCTCCTCCCAGGGAACACCGAAGTTCTCGGTCTGCGTGTCGGGCGTCTGCGCTGCCGTCATGGCTACTCTCTTTCAAGGCGAGATAGTTGCAACCACAAGAACGTAGCGTCGAGTTCCTGGCATTCCCGTTCGGCAGCACGCTCTCGAACAGGTGACAACTCGCCGACGTCGGAGAGACTGCCGACCGGTCGGCGGTCGTCACGACGCGGCGGCGGCCTCCGGGGAGGCCGCGCAACGCCGGTCGAGCACCATCCAGGAGATCATCAGTAGCACCATGCCGGCGGCGGCCACGATCAGCGCGACGAGCATCGTCGCGTGGTCGGAGGCGTCGAGGTCCCAGAACACCTTCCCGAAGATCCACGGCGAGAGCAGCGCGTAGGAGAACGCTGCCAGCGACGCCGGGACCATCGCGACCTTCCACAGCGCCAGCGGCCGGGCCACGAGCATCAACACCCACGTCGCGACCAGGTACAGCGTGACCACGGCGGCGGTGGAGTGCTGGCCGGCGGTCGCCATCGGGAGTCACACAGGGCAGGTGGCACAGTGCAAAGTGTGCGTAAGCTGCAGTACGGCCTCGGCCCGGCGGAGGTTGATGTCGGGGCCGCGGGCGTGCACCCCGTGGCGGCGGCCGTCGGCGACCAGCGGCTGCGGGGAGTAGAAGCCCATCGGCTGCGAGTTGAGCAGCGCCGCGTAGAACGCCGCCGGGTGATAGTGCTTGAACCAGCGCCATCAGTCAGAACGATCTCCAGGGGATCAAATGTGGCGACGGAGCTGCAATTCATTGAATTGGTCGCGTCGCGTGCCGTGGTTGGCGGGCGAACGGAAATGTTCGGGAAAACGCCCGACTCAGGCACCGGTCCGTCGTCCGTCGGAGAATGAGATAGGGGACCTGACTGTGCGGAGCCTTGCGCGCAAGATCGACAGCTTGAGCAGTGGTGAACTGCGAGGATCGATTTAATAGCGTTGCATAGCTTCACTGCGACGCGTTTTTACTTTACTGTCTGGCGACACACGGAACGGCCTGGGAATCAGGGGGAGATGCTCAGGGAGCTCCCGTTTTGGTCGGGTCCTTATTCACTGCCCTGTTCGGCGTCCTCACGCTGCTGTGTGCGCTGGCAGGTGACTAGACGCACCTACTCGTGTTGCGGCTTCTGACCGGAGTGGGGCTCGGTGCGGCCATCCCGAGCGCCGTGGCGCTGGCCAGCGAGTTCGCGCCGACCCGGCGCCGCTCCACGTTCGTCATGTTCATCTACTGCTGGCTGGCGTTCGGCTTCGTCGCGGCCAGCTTGATCTCCGGAGCGGTCATCCCGAGGCGGCGCTGTCGCGGGATCGCGACGGCACCTGTGGCTGGTCCCGGCGGTCTGCCAACGTAAGGTCATTTTCGTTAGGATCTCGAGGGATGCCGATCACCGGACCGGCTGATGCTGTATCCGATTGCCCAGCACGGTTCGATGCGGCAGGCAGGCGGGTCAGCCGCGCCGAGCTTCGACGCAAGCAGCGATAAATCGGGCGAAGTCGAGACGCATTTGATTGTCCGGAGGTTCGCCGAAGCCCTCCCAGCCGTCATGGCCGGGGTCCGACCCGTCACGGGGAGCAAGCGCGCTACTGCCTCGAAGGGCAAGCCCAACATCTTCGTCAACATCCCCAATGAGACCCGACGGAAACCGACTCACGGCGGCCCCACCTACGCGATCACGATCCGGCCGGGCGGCCTCCCGCCCGGCAGGTACTCTTGGTCGCTCACCCTCGACAACAACCCCTCTTCTTCCACGCGCCAACGAACTCGACAGGTCTTCCCTCGGCGCGAAGAACCAGGACCTCCACCACGATCCGGACCGCTCGCCGACCCGCTCGGCGGCGCAGCCCTGGCAATCCGACCGACTGCCGGAACTGGCTGCCTGCACCCGGAGGCGACTTCTCGCTCTACCTCCGCGCCAACCGGCCCGTCCCTCCGCCCCCGGCATGCCAGGGACCGCCCTCCGTCTCACGCCCGACATGACAACCCGGCGTCTGAGACCGGCGCCCTATTGAGGTTCCTACTTGGACAAAGAGCGGTCTGCGGGGGCGGCTGTCGGCGGGCCGGCGTCGAGGAGGCTGCGGCAGTTCTTGGAGCCTCTGGACACCTGACAGGCAGCGATCACGTCTCCGGCTGTGACTGTTCGGCTGGGTGATGCGAGTCCGGTGACGCCTCGCGGATCCGGGCCCAAAGCTCTATCACTCGATCGATGTCCGCCCTGTCCACGTACTGGATGAACATGCGGCGGACTCCGTCGAAGTGCACGTCCATCGCGGCGGCGGTCTCGCGCTCACCGCGCGGCGTCAGGCGGGTGAGGACGGCCTGGCGCCCAGCGGCGCTGACCCGGCGGACGAGCCCGCGTTCCTCGAGCCGGGCGACGATGCGGGTGATCCCCCCCGGGGTGACGAGCACCGCGCGGGCGAGGTCGATCATGCGCCGCTGCTTCTCCGGTGTCCGCCAGAGCTGGTAGAGCACGTCGAACTCGCTCAGCGTGATGCCGACGCTTTGGCGCAGCTCCGCTTCCAGGGCGGGCAGGATCGCCGACTGCACTTCCAGGACGCCGCGCCAGGCCAATAGCTCCCGCGAACTCAGGTGGGGGACGGCCTTCTCCACGATCTCGGGCGGTGGCGCCGCGCGGCGGGGACGACGCGTCTGCTCGGGTCCCGGGTCGGGCGTTCGGCGTCGAGCACGGTATGCCCGCTGACGGCATGCGGCCGAGCAGTACCGCGGCGGGCGGCCCTGCTCGCCCGGGGCCAAAGGGCGTCCACAGACGCGACACGTCGGCATCGACATCGGGCCTCCTCGTGACGAAAGTATTCACTGACACGTTACGTCACGCTTCGACGGATCCGACCGGCGGTTCCCTGGGAAGGATCATGAGTGCGAGCGGGCGCTGAATCGAATCAGCGGGAGGAGATTCGGAGATGTTGTTGACGCAGAAAGAAGATCGCGTTAACGTGAGCGGCGTCATAAGGCGGCCGTCTGGCTCGTCGAGGGCAATGAACAGGAGAGATGACATGGGCGTCCGAACGACCGGCTGCCACCACATGGCTTTCGTCACGAACAATATGGAAGAGACCGTCAAGTTTTATAACGGCCTCCTCGGATTCCCGGTGGTCGTGACCCTCCAGCTGCCCAACCCGGACCCGTTCCCGGGTGCCGTGCCCGGAAACCTCGGGGGCAGCCGGCACTACTTCTTCCGGATCAGCGATCGGGACACGATCGCGTTCTTCGAGTTCCAGGACGTGGAGGTGCCGGCCGACAACTCGCTGCTGGGAGCCGGCAACCACCTCGCGATCACGGTCCCTTCCGAGGCGGAGCTGCAGAAGGCCAAGAAGCTCCTGGAGGACAACGGCGTCAAGATCAAGAGCGAGCTGGACCACGGGTTCTGCCACTCGATCTACTTCGAGGACCCGGTCAACCAGATCGCGCTCGAGTTCGCCACCTGGCAGCACCCGTGCGACGAGGAGGAGCCCTTCCTCCAGGACCCGAACCCGGTCCCGGCGGCGCTGGCCGCGATCGGCCCGGAGCGCTACGAGCGCTATCAGCTGCACTACGACCCGGACGGCCACGGCGGCGAGGGCTCGCGCGCCTGATCCCGGCCCCGTCGAGGGCCTGACGCGAACCCGGACCGACCACGGCGGCGCCGTTGTGCGCCACGGAAGCGAGGATGTGCATGATCGGGGCCACCGCCGGTGAGGACGAGGGTCGCACCTCCCCGCTGCTCGCCACGGGCAGGGGATCGCTGGAGGCGCTTCCCGGGCTCGTCGACCGTCTCGGGGTGCGCAAGTCACTCCTGGTGGTCGGTCCGGGCGTGACACGGACCGCTGAGCGGGTGCTGAGCCTACTCGGTGGCCGCTGCACCGGCACCTTCACCGATGCCGTGGCGCACGTGCCCTCCTGGGAGGCGAACCTCGCGGTCGCTTCCGCGCAGGAGGTGCACGCCGACTCCGTCATCGCGATCGGCGGCGGTTCTGCCGCCGGCTACGCCAAGATCGTGGCACTGGCGCTGCGCCTTGCTCGCGTCGCCGTGCCCACCACCCTCTCCGGAGCCGAGTTGACCTCGCGGTACTTCGTCACCACGGAGAGGGGTAAGGAGAGCGGGAACTCGGAGCGGGCGGCCGTGCGGGTCGTCGTTCGCGATCCCGACCTGCTCACTGAGGTACCGGTGCCCGTGCTGGCCTCGAGCGGCATGGGCGCCGTGGGCGCCTGCGTCGAGGTGCTCGCTAGGCCCGGGGAGGCCGGGCGGGTGGACGCGACCGAGGGGCTGTGTCTGCTCTGGGAGGCGCTGCCGCGGCTGGTCCGGGAACCGGCCGATCCCGGCCTGCGCGATCGGGCGCTCGCGGGCGCGGCGCTCGCGGGCGCCGCCCTCGAGGCCGCGGGCCCCGGTCCGGCGCAGCTGGTCGCCGAGGACCTCGGGGCCACCTACCGCGCCGACCACGGCGCCCTCATGGCCTGCCTGGTGCCGCACGTCGGCGTAGAGGTCGAGCTCGTCCGCGAGCTCGCCGGACCGGGCTCCGCGGCCGACGCGCTCCGCTGGTTCGCCGCAGCCCTCCGCCTGCCGGTCGACCTCGGGGCCGTGTGCCCTCTCCTCGACCCGGACGCCGTGGTCGCCCGCCTCGCGGAGCGGCCGGACCTGGCCGATAAGGCCGACCCCGACTCGATGCTGATGCTCCTGAAGGAGGCGCTGCGATGACAACGCAGTCCCCGGCACCCCCGGCACCCCCGGTGCGCATCGACCCCTTCGACTACGAGGCGCGGCCCGTCCGCGTGGTGTTCGGGCCCGGCCGGATCACGGAGGTGGCCGCCGAGGCGGACCGGCTGGGCCTGCGCCGGGTCATGCTGATCGCGGACTCGCGCGCCCCGGGCGGGGACGCCCTGGTCGCGGCACTGGGGGAGCGGCTGGCCCTGCGCTGGGACGAGATCGCCCAGCACGTCCCGATCGAACTGGCCGAGCGCGCCCGCAAGGCCGCCGTGGCGGACGAGGTCGACGGTCTGGTCAGCCTGGGCGGCGGCTCGGCCACCGGCCTGGCGAAGGCGATCGCGCTGGACACCGGACTGCCGATCGTCGCCGTGCCCACGACCTACGCCGGCTCCGAGTTGACCCCCGTTTACGGGATGACCGGCGAGCAGCGCAAACGCACCGGTACGGACGAGCGGGTGCGGCCCGCCGTCGTGGTCTACGACCCGGAACTCACCCTCGGCCTGCCGCCCGAGGTGACTGGCCCCAGCGCCTTCAACGCCATCGCGCACTGCTTCGCCGCGTTGTGGTCACCGAAGCGCGACCCACTCACCTCCGCGTGTGCGGTCGACGCCATCCGCACGATCACCGCGAGCCTGCCGACCCTGGTAGACGATCCGGCGGACCTGCAAGCCCGCGCCGGCCTGCAGTACGGGGCGTTCCTGGCAGGGACAGCGCTGGGCCGCGCCGGCACCGGGCTGCAGCACAAGATCTGCCACGAGCTGGGCGGGCGGCTGAACCTGTCACACGCTGACACCCACGCCGTGGTGCTGCCGCATGTCGTGGCCCTCAACACAGCCCCCGGCCCGGACTGGGTGGCGCGGCTGGAGCCCTTTCTCGGGGCCGATCCGTCGCGCGGGCTGTGGGAGCTCGCCCGGGGCTGCGGGCTCGCCACCGATCTCGCTCAGCTCGGTGCCCATCGCGAGCACCTGCACGCGGTGGCGGAGGCCGCGGCGGGCACCGCGAACCCCGTGCCGGTCGACGTGCCGACGATCGAGGCGCTGCTCGGCCGGGCACTCGGCCACGAGCCGCCGCGAGCGAGTTGATCGCGGTGGACGCCTTGGTCCTCGGCGCGTGCGGGCCGATCGGCGGCGCCTGGCTGGGCGGCCTCGTCGCAGGCTTGATCGAGGGCGGCATTCCGCTCACGGTCGCCGACCAGGTGGTGGGTACCTCCGTCGGCGCCGTGCTAGGGGCATGGCTTGGCAGCGGGGCCGATCTCGCCGGTTACTTCGACGCCATGGCGGCCCGGGCGGCGTGGCTCGCCACCGGCGCGCGAACCGGCCCGGCGGGCTTCTGGGTCGACCGGCTGCCACCCGGGCCGTGGCCCGCCCCGCTGCGGATCGCCGTGGCCGCGGCCGACTCGGGGCGCATCGCCGTGTGGGGTCGGGGGGACGGCGTGCCGCTCGGCACCGCCCTGGCCGCCGCCACCGCGGCGTCCGGGGGCCTGCCGCCGGTCCTCGTCCATGGCCGGCCCTACGCCGATGGCGCGGACCGCTCGCCCACCAACGCCGATCTCGCCGCCAGCCGGATCGACGAGGAGGGCTCGCGGGTGCTCATCCTCGCACCGGTTGTCTCGCGCCGGCTGGCGACCGAGGTGGGCCTGCTGCGCGGGCTCGGCTGCGTCGTAGCGGTGATCACGCCGGACCGCGGGCAGGTGGTCGAGGCCCGCGGCCCCGCAGGCGGCTTCGGGCCCGCGTTCGCGGGACCAGCCGCACGCGCCGGCCATGAACAGGCCGTACGTGCACTCACCGGGGTTCCGCTCGGTGCGACCGTTGGGAGGTACGCATGACCAGGTTCGGACCCTCGCCGTTGCGGGTCGTCGTCGGTGCCGGTACCGGGGCCTCTCTGCCGCGGTCGCTGCGCCGGATCGGCGCACACGTCGAGGTCCACGAGCAGACCCCGGCGGTGGAAAGGGTCGGTGCCGAGCTGCAGCTCGGCACGAACGCCACCTCCGCGGCACGAGCCCCGGCCTGAACGGCGACGACGTCTCCGGCTACGGCGTCCGGCAGCTCTCGCTCCCCCGTCTGACCCGCACTGAGCACCACCGCAGCGACCGAAAGGAAACTCCCATGTCCGACCACAACGACGTGGCCATCGTCGGGGCAGGCCCGGTGGGGCTGATCGCCGCCCACGAGCTGGCCCGCCGTGGCGTCTCGCTCCGCCTGTTCGACAAGCGGCCCGGCCCTTCGCACACCACGCGGGCCTTTACCCTGCACGCGCGCACGATGGAGATGTTCGAGCACATCGGTGTCGCGCACCGCATCGAGGAGGTCGCGCTGCCGTGTCCGGGCAACGTGTACCACTTCGAAGGAATGAGCGAGGACGAGAAGCCGCGCACGGACTTCCGCGGCCTGCCGACCCGCTACCCCTTCTACTACAAGATCAATCAGAACGACTTCGAGCAGGTGCTGCGCGAACACCTGTGCGCCCACTACGGCATCCGACCGGAGTACGGCCAGGAGTTCACCGACCTGACACAGGACGCGGACGGCGTGACGCTGTCGATTCTGGACAAGGCATCCGGTGAGACGAGGATCCAGCGCAGCGCCTGGGTGATCGGCAGCGACGGCGCGCACAGCCGGGTCCGGCAGAGCGCCGGCATCGACTTCGTCGGGGACCGGGTCGGCGTCATGGCCATGATGGACGTCGAGCTCGAGGACGTCGACTTCGACGACTCATGGGTGAACTACTTCATCGGTGAGTCCCTGTTCATGCTGGTCACCAAGCTGCCCGGCAAGCTCTGGCGGGTCTACCTCAGCGACGCCGGCGCGATGACCCAGGCGAACGACCCACGCGGATCGTTCCAGATGGTGGCCGACAAGATCGGGATCGGCATGCGGATCGGGGAGCCGCAGTGGGCCACGCAGTGGGAGATCCTCAACAGTGCGGCCAGCAGCTACCGGGACGGCCGGGTTCTGCTCTGCGGCGACGCCTCCCACGTGCACTCCCCGGCGGGCGGGCAGGGCATGAACGGTTGCATGCAGGACGCGTTCAATCTCGCATGGAAGCTGGCGGCTGTGGTCGATGACGCGGCCCCGGACTCGCTCCTGGACACCTACGAGGCCGAGCGGCGGCCCATCGGCGCCCAGATCACCACGGGCGCCAAGTCCACCCACGACATCGTGATGGCCTTCGGAAAGGGCCTCGAGGACCGGATCGCACTGACCCGCGAGCCGGGCTGGCAGCAGCGCACCGTCGAGCTGATCTCCGGCCTGTCGCACAATTATCGCGACACCGTGACCGGTCCGGACGTCGAGCCCGTAGCCGGCCCTCAGGCCGGAGATCGTGCACCCGACGCCCAGCTCGTGGTAGAGCCGCGCAAACGGCTGTTCGACCTGTTCCGGCACGGCGGGTTCACCCTGCTGTTCGTGCCACGGCCCGGCGAGGTGGAAGACCTCGCGCAGGCCGCGCGGGTGGCCGAACAGATGCGGGCCGCGTTCGGTGACCGGGTGTCGTCCGTGCTGGTCTCCGACGACCGCATCGCGGCCTTCGACGAGGACCACCGGATCCCGGACCAGCTGGGTGAGCTGGCCCAGCGGTACGCCATCGGAGAGGGCGAGGCCCGGGCGATCCTGGTGCGACCGGACATGTACGTGGGCGGGCACTGCCGGCTCGAGGACGCGGAGTCCCTCCTCGAGCAGGCCCGTGGCTGGCTGAGGCCGCGGACGGCCCTGCCTGCGACCGCGGGCTGACGCGAACATGGAGGAACGCGTGCAGGATCTCACGGCGGAGGTGCTCGCCACGACGGCCGGTGCGGCGGATGGCCGCGTGCGCACGTTGCTCGATGCGCTGGTCAGGCACCTGCACGCGTTCGTCCGGGAGGTCGCGCCCACCGAGGCCGAGTGGGCCCACGGGATCGACTTCCTCACCCGCGCCGGGCAGCTCTGCACACCGGAACGGCAGGAGTTCGTGCTGCTCTCCGACGTCCTCGGCGTCACGATGCTGGTCGACGAGGTCAACCGGCGCGGTGACACCGAGGCGACGGAGAACAGCGTGCTCGGCCCGTTCTTCCGCACCCAGCGTCCCGCGGTAGGCAACGGGTCCGACATCTCCGGTGGTGTCCCGGGGGTGCCCCTGCATGTCGAGCTCACCGTCCGCTCGGCGGCAGGCCGGCCGGTGCCAGGGGCTCAGGTCGACGTCTGGCACAGCGACGGCGCCGGTCAGTACGACGTCGATGTGCCGGGGCTCGACGGTGCCGCGGCGATGCGTGGGCTGTTCACCGCGGACACACAGGGGCGGGTGTGGTTCTCCACCATCGCGCCGGCCGCCTACCCGATCCCGTCCGACGGGCCGGTGGGCGAGCTGATGCGAGCGGCGGGCCGGTCCGTCGTCCGCCCCGCGCACCTGCACGTCCGCGTCGAGGCGCCCGACCACGCCACTGTCACGTCGATGCTCTTTCGAGACGACGACCCGAACCTGGGCTCCGATCCCGTGTTCGGCGTCCGCGACTCGCTCGTGGCCCATTTCCACCGGACCGATACCGCCGACGGTCCGGCCGAGCGGTTGAGTCACGAGTTCGTGCTGGACCCGCTGAACCGTCACTGACCGAGGTGGGGGACCCCTCGCCAATGCCTTACCGCAGAGCTGCAGGTGCGACGCCGTGACCGACATCCGTACCCATGCCCGTACCGGTCAGGGCTGACGGGATGACCGTGGCAGCGCCCGGTCAGGTCACGGCACGGTTCGACGACCTCGGCCTGGGCGGTGAGAGCTTCTGTTTGGTCGGCGTGGTCGAGACGTTCGTGGCGGACTCGGTCGGCGACGTCGCGGCTGTGCTCCGCGCAGCCGAGCAGGCAGCACGTGAGGGCCACTGGGTTGCGGGTTTCATGACCTACGAAGCTGGCGCGGCCATGGATCCGTCGTTCTCGGTGGTGCCCCGCTCGGCCACCGACCCCTCTGGCCGATCTGCCTCTCGCCTGGTTCGCTGCGTTCGCGCGCCGCGAGGAGGTAGCGGCGATCCGGTCGAGCAGAGTTCCAGCGGCCGGGACATGGGAGTTGGAGCTGAGCGCCGCCGAACACCGGCAGGCCGTCGAGCAGATCCAGCACGGCATCGCCGGAGGGTCCTTCTACCAGGTCAATCTGACGAGCTTTCTCATCGGTCAGGAGCAGGACATCCATGGGCGGTACGCGGCACTCGCCACGGGACAGAGAGGCTCCTTCAACGCACTGATCACCACCGCGGACCACGCCTTCGCCTCGGCTTCACCGGAGCTGTTCCTCTCGCGGACCGACTCGACGATCACCACACGTCCGATGAAGGGCACCGCGGCGCGCGGCCGCTGGCCTGCAGAGGATCGCGCGCGCGTCCAGGCGTTGCGGGCGTCGGAGAAGGAGCGCGCGGAGAACGTCATGATCGTCGATCTCATGCGGAACGACCTCGCCCGCATCGCCGAGGTCGGCACGGTGACCGTTCCGGCGCTCCTGCAGGCCGAGCGATACCCGACGGTGTGGCAACTGACCTCGACCGTCTCGGCCCAGGCGCGGACCGACATCGGCGTGGTCGAACTGTTCGAGGCGCTCTTTCCGCCTGGTTCGGTCATCGGCGCGCCCAAGTCCGCTGCCATGGGGGCCATCGCCGCTGTCGAGCGCCGACCCCGCGGGATCTACTGCGGCGCAGTCGGCTATCTCGCCCCCGGCTCGCCGACACCACCCCTGCGCTTCGCCGTCGCGATACGCACCCTGACGACCTCGCTGAGCTCCGGCTACGCCGAGTACGGCGCAGGAGGCGGCATCACCTGGTTGTCCGACCCCGGCGACGGGTGGGCCGAACTGTGCGTGAAGACCAGTGTGCTGTGCGATCCACCGGCGCGGGTCGGCGCTCTGCTCGAAACCCTGCGCTACGAGCCACCGGCACGCCTGGCCAACCTGGATCGCCACCTCGACCGGCTCGCCGGGTCCGCTCATCACTTCGCCTTCGAGTACGACCGGGGGGCGGTCCAGGATGCGGTGCACCACGCAGCGGCCGGACTCGATCAACCCGCGCAGGTCCGGATCAGGCTGGACGACCTCGGCGCAGTCGTGGTCGCGACCGAGACGTTCGAGCCGGCCACAGCGATCGTCGAGCTCGCGGTGGCCGCGTCGGGCACGGTCCGCTCGGACGACGAGCTCATCTTCCACAAGGTCGCGGCCCGGGACCGCCACGAGCGGATCCGCGCTGCGCATGCCGAAGCCGAGGACGTCGTCCTCGTCAATGAGAACGGCCACGTCACGGAGACGACCACGGAGAACCTGGCGGTCTGCCTCGACGGGCGCTGGTGGACGCCCACGCTCGCCGGCGGTCTGCTGCCCGGTGTCGAACGAGCGCGGCTGCTCGACGCGGGCACGCTCACCGAACGCATCATCACCACAGACGACCTCGATGCCGCCGACGAGATCGCGGTGCTCAGTTCGCTTCGCGGGATGCGCCGCGCACGTCTCACCTCGATCGGGTCACCGACGACGTCACCCACAACCTGCACCAGCACTACATCTCGGGAGAAACCCATGCCCCACAACAGTTGTTCAGGAACGGAATGATGACCGCCGCACCGACCGTCTCCTCGCAGGAAGCAGCCGCCGGCGTCGTCGCCGGCTTCCTCCTGGCCAAGAACGCGCACGATCCACACGCGACACACGCGTACTTCCACGGCGATCGCTGTGCCTTCACCGACGCGACCCTCGGCATCCAGTTCGTGGGAAACGCCGCAGTGCGAACCCTGTGGGACCAGTTGCTGCCCCCGCTACCGGCCGGGGCGCACTCCCGCGCGACCCGCATCGTGGGCGGGCCCTCGAGTTTCATCGTCTTCGTGACCAACAGCCCGGAGATGTTCGGCTCCGAGATCCGGTCCGTTGCGGTCGTCGACATCGAGGACGACCGGGTCGTCCGCTGGGTCGACTACTGGGACGGGCGAACGATGGCCGCAGGGCGGATCGATGAGCTGCGAGCTCCCGCCGGCACCTTCCCGACCTCGTTCGGCGAGGACCTGGTCGGTCCACGGCCCCGGTTCGCCGTCGACGATGCCGCTCACCGTCTGGCGGAGGCGTTGTCGGGCGGTGACAGTAGCGCTGCGGCGTCGATGATGGCGCCGGACGCATTCCTGGAAGACGTCACACTGCGGGTAGCCCTTCGTGGATCGGCCGCCGTCGAGCGGTTCCTCGCCCGGTCGCTGCCCGACCTGCCCTGGGGAACCGGGGCCCGCCTGCGCCACGTGACGGGTGAAGGCGGTGCCGGGGGGTTCGAGTGGATCGGCGACCGAGCAGCACCGAGCGGGGTGGCCTGCATCCAGCTCGACGAATCGGGACAGATCACCCGGCTGACGACCGTGTGGGACGGAACGCAACTGAATGCCGAAACCCTCTCCACCCTGGTCGTGGCAGCCACAACGCCCTGACATCAGGCGGCAACCCACTTTCGTCACACTTACGTCACCACCCTGGTGACGCATTTCCGGTGATACGCCCGGTTCCGGCCCTGAATCCTCTAGATTGTCGTTGACACGGAAATGAATTGAATAGTAGGTTGAGGCCGACGCCGGGCGCTGAGATGAGGCGTTGGCCCCCATCGGTCGTGTCGCACACGGGCAGGAGATCGCCATGCACGAAATCGCCATTCCGCCAGAGATCCGGGCACGCGTCGTCGGGCGGTGCGGCACCGAGCATCCTTTCGAGGATCTGGACCCTGCTCGCACCGCGTTCGTGGTGATCGACATGCAGGTCACCTTCATCGACCGGGAGATCGGCCACGCCGCCTGCCCGATGGCGGAACGCATCGTGCCCGCGGTGAACCGACTGGCCGCCGCGCTGCGCGACGCCGGTGGCGGCGTCTTCTGGGTGCAGAACGTGCATGACGCGAGCATCGACACGGAATGGGGCGTCCATCAGCGCATGGCCACTCCGCAAGCGCGGGCCCGCCGCGTGGCGTCGATGACCGAGGGCAGCGCCGGACATGCACTGTGGCCGACGCTGGACGTGCGGCCCGAAGACGGGCGCGTGGCCAAGCGCCGCTTCAGTGCCTTCATCCAGGGCTCGTCCGACATCGTGGAGCGGCTCCGGGCGGAGGGCTTCGACACGGTGCTCATCGGCGGCGCGGTCACCAACATCTGCTGCGAGAGCAGCGCGCGCGACGCGATGATGATGAATTTCCGCACCGTGATGGTGGCGGACGCCAACGCGGCGATGTCGGACGCGGAGCACAATGCCTCGCTCGCGAGCTTCTGGCAGATGTTCGGGGACGTGATGACGGTGGACCACATCATCGCGCGACTGGACGCCGGACGCCTGTCCAGCGCGGCAGCGCACGCATGAGCCGATCCGTCCCGGACAACGGGAGTATCGGTGCACGATGTGGACACCCGGATTTGAATTCAGCCTGGAGAGGATGAAATGTCTGCTGTCAGTAACATGGGACAGAAGGATCTGCTGGAAATTGTGCCGCCGATCATCGTGCCGGGTTCCTCCGCGATGATCCGGATCCTCGAGCTGCCGCCGGGGGACCCTGGTATCGCTCCCCACCGTCACTCCGGCCCCGTTTTCGGCTACATGCTCGAAGGGGAGATGCTGTTCGAGCTCGAGGGTGAGGCGCCTTATCCGGTCAAGGCGGGAGAGGCCTTCTGGGAGCCGGGTGGTGACGTCATCCACTACACGATCGCAAACCTGCTCGACGACAGGACGAGCCGCCTCGTCGTGGTCGCGATGATGGTCCCTGGGGTTCCGATGCTCACCATGGTCAGCGATGCGGAGCTCGCGGCCAAGGCGAGCGAACGGATTGCTGCACCGAGTCGGTAGTCATCCGACCTGACCGGTCTCACTTCCCACCGGCCGGCATGGCCACGCAAACCGAATCAGAGGAACCGTGACGAACACGCAGCGCGTCAGCATCGACAAGCAGCACCCGGCCCCCTACAAGGCCCTCATGGCCTTTGCCATGGAGGTGGAGAAGAGTGCCACCGCGGCGGGCCTCGACCCGCTCCTGGTCGAGCTGGTGAAAATCCGCGCCTCCCAGGTCAACGGCTGCGCGTTCTGCCTGCGCATGCACACCCTTGATGCCCTCAAGAAGGGTGAGAACCCCGACCGGATCGCCGTGCTGCCCGGATGGGAGGAGACCGGCTACTTCTCTGAGACCGACCGCGCCGCCCTCCGTCTGACCGAGGCGATCACACGTATCTCGGACGGTCACGTCAGCGACGAGGACTACAACGCCGCCGCGACCGCACTCACCGCGGACCAGATCTCGGCAGTCAGCTGGCTGGCCACGCTGATGAACGCCTTCAACCGCGTCGCCACCACCAGTCGGTACCACGTCGCCGGCTGACCTCGCCGTCAGCGACGGCCGTCGCCAGGTGCCAGCGAGCTGGTCACATCAGCGACGGCCGCGGCCGACGGCTGTAGTCGGGGCTGCAGGCGTGCGGTGACCGACGCCTCGGTTCGCGGGTGACGCCGCTCGTCGATCTCATTCAGCAGCCGGATGCGGCTGCCTCAACCACTTCAGCCTCCTGTCGGTGTATCGGCAACCGAACGGCACCGAACGGGGCGGCCTGCATCCAGCGTGACGAATCAGGCCGGATCGCCGGACCGGCGACCGTGTGGGACGGAACGCAAACTGCACGCAGACATCCGCTCTGTCCGGGTCGTGGCAGCTGCAGCGCCCTGACCTGGGGGCCGAACCCGCTTTCGTCACGCTTACGTCACACTGTATCGACCCATACTCAGTGATAATCCTGGACACAGGGGTAGATCTTCTTCAGATTTTCGTTGACATGGAAATAAGTTGAACAGTAGGTTGGGCCCGACGCCGGGCGCTGCGAAGAAGCGCTGGTCCCAACCGGTCGTGCCGGAGTCGGCTCGGACGACGCGTCCGGCCCTGGCCGTTACCGAGAACATCAGAACCTTCATTGACGAAGGGTTTCAGCGTGACGAGTCACGATTCCCCAGTGTCGGGCCGGCCGATCGGCGCCGCCGCACTCATCAGCTCGGCCAATATCGAGGTCATCCCGCTCAAGGGTGCCGAGACGAAGCTTCAAGCCCTGTCCGCAGGTTCCGGAGTGACGATCACGTGCTCTCCGAAGTTCGGCCTCGAGCGAACACTCCAACATGTCGAGAGTGCTGCCCGGGCCGGCTTCCATGTGATCCCGCATCTCGCGGCCCGGCAGGTCGCCGATCGTGCCGAACTCGAGCAGTTCGTGCGCCGCGTGGAGAAGGCGGGGGTGACCGACCTCTACGTGATCGGGGGCGACGCCGACCGCCCCGCCGGGCGCTATTCAGCGGCCCTCGAAGTGCTTCAGGACCTGGCCGACATGGATCACTCAATCACGAGGCTCGGCGTCGGCTGCTATCCCGAAGGACACCCCAAGATCGACGACTCGGTGCTGCTCGAGGCGCTCCAGGCGAAGCAGCAATACGCCGATTACATGGTCAGTCAACTGTGCTTCGACCCCAGCGCCCTGGTGGGCTGGCTGGGCACGGTCCGAGATGCCGGCGTGCACCTGCCGTTGCGGATCGGGCTGGCTGCCCCGATGAGCGTGCGCAAGCTCGCGGAACTGTCCTTCAAGATCGGTGTCGGCCAGTCACTGCGTTTCCTGACCAAGCAACACGGCCTGGTCGGGAACCTGATCCTCGGGACCAACTCCTACCGGCCCGAGGATCTCCTCGGGGAAATCGATCCGGCGCTACTGGCCGACTCGCACCAGATCGAGGGCCTCCACCTGTTCTCGTTCAATCAGATCGAGGCGACCGCTGCCTGGCAGCGACAGGTTGCCGACGCAGCCTGAACACCGCTCTTCGGCACCACAAGCCCTGACCCGAGTTGGCAGAGTCGGCAACAAGGAAGGACACGACCAGATGAGCACGCTGAACCTCGAACAGGCGATTCAGCAGGCCGGCGGCGACGTGGTCGAGATGCTGCGCAACGCGCAGATCGGCAACTTCGCAATTCCGCTGCGGCCCGAGTACACCAACTGGCGGGACGAGCAGGAGGCCTGGGCCACCACAGCGATCCTGTTCGACCAGTCGTTCCACATGACCGACGTGTACTTCACGGGACCTGACGTCAAGCGGCTGTTCTCCGAGTCTGCGGTCAACAAGTTCGACACTTTCGGCCGCAACCGGGCCAAGCAGTTCGTGGGGGTGAACGAAGATGGCTATCTGATCGGCGACTCGATCCTGTTCGGACTGGAAGACGATCGGTATGCCCTGGTCGGAACCGGTGTGGCCGGGAACTGGATGGCCTACCGTGCGCAGACCGGGGCCTACGAGGTCGAGGTCGAGTTTGATCACGCCTCGGTGGTCAACGACAAGCCACGGCGGATCTTCCGCTTCCAGCTGCAGGGGCCCAACGCTCTGAAGGTCGTGGAAAAGGCACACGGCGGCCCGCTGCCCACGATCAAGTTCTTCTCCATGGGGGAGTTCAGTATCGCGGGGGTACCGATCCGCGCACTCAACCACACCATGGTCGGACAGCCCGGGCTCGAGCACACCGGACTGGAGATGACCGGCCCCTACGAGCAGGGCCCGGCGGTCTGGGCGGCGCTGATCGAGGCGGGGACCGAGTTCGGCCTGCACCAAGGGGGCGGCATGGCCTACCCCACCACAGCGGTGGAGACCGGATGGCTGCCCTTGCCGGTGCCGGCGATCTACACCGGCGATGCGATGAAGGGTTACCGGGAGTTCCTCAGCGCGGCGAGCCTGGAGGCCAACTACGCGATCTCGGGCAGCTATGTGCGACCGAACATCGAGGACTACTACGTCACGCCCTACGACCTCGGCTACGACCGGATGATCCGGTTCGACCACGAGTTCATCGGGCGTGACGCCCTCCGCGAGCTCGCCGACCGGCCGCACCGGCGGAAGGTGTGGTTGCGCTGGAACCCCGAGGACTGTGCGCGGGTGCTGGCGCAGAGCCTGTTCGGCGGGAAGGAGCGGACGAAGTATCTCGCCCAGCCCTTCAACGAGTACGGCGTCTCGCAGAACGACGCGGTGACCGTCGGCGGCCGACCCGCGGGTGTGTCGACCTCCTGCTCCTACACCGTCAACATGGGTTCGTTCGCGTCCATCGGCCTGATCGATGAGGCCCACGCCCAGGACGGGACCGAGGTCGTTCTCACCTGGGGCGAGCCGAACGGCGGTTATCGCAGGCCCAACGTCGAACGGCACGTCCAGGCCGAGATCCGGGCGACGGTCAGCACGGGACCTCTGACCTGATCCGAACCGGATCCTCGAGCACCGGGCGGCGGCCGCGGCTCCGGCCGCCGGTCGCCGTCCGGATCAACCGCCGTCGCAGCGCAGGGAAGATGTTCCATGTCCGATACCTCACCCAACAGAACGACGACGACTGAGCTCGCCTCTCGCTCCAGCGTTCAGCTCACCGGTGTGCACACCGCCGGCGTGCGGGAGTTCGTCGCAGCGGTCGGCGCGCACGCACCGGCTCCAGGCGGCGGGGCTGCGTCTGCGGTCGCTGCCGCGCTGGCGGCGGCGCTGGCCGAGATGGCGGGGCGGTACACCGTCGGCCACGGATCAGGGACGTTGTCGTTCTCGGAGGTGGTCTCACGTGCGGAGTTCCTACGTGAGCGCGCGCTGCTCCTGGCCGACGAGGATTCCCACGCCTACGAGAGCTACGTCGCCATCCGCCGACAGACCGTCAGCGACCCGGCACGTCAGCGCGAGGACCGGGCCAGGGCTGCGGAGGTCGCCGCGGCGGTACCGAGCGAGCTGGCGAGCCTCGCGCTCGAGGTGGCCGGCCTGGGGGAGCGGCTCATCGAGACGGGGAATCCGCACCTTCGCTCGGATGCCTGCGCGGCGGTGCTGCTCTCGGCAGCCGTCGCCGGCAGCGCGGCAGTCCTCGTCGCCGAGAACCTCAGCGCCGACCGTGGCGACGAACGAATCGCCGAGGCACGTCGGTGTGCCCGGATGGCAGCCGAAGCTGCTTCCCGGGTCGCCGCGGCGCTCGGCCTCATCGAGGAGGGTGGATCGCGGTGACTGCCGAGATCATCGACGGGGTCAAGATCGCGGCCGAGCTGGAGGAGCAACTGCGCCGCGACGTGGCCGCGCTCCCAGGTGGCCGGCTGGTGGGGGCCCTGGCAACCGTGTCGGTGGGCGAGACGTTCCAGTCCGCGACGTACCAGCGCAGGCTTCAGCGGCTCGCAGACCGGCTCGAACTGCCCTACGAGCACCACGCGCTTCCTGCCGCCGCGACCGAGCAGTCCCTTCTGGACACGATCGCCGTGCTCGGTGACGACCCGAAGGTGGCCGGGATCCTCCTGCTGAGGCCGCTGCCCGCGCACATTCGCGAATCGTCGGTGTTCGCCGCACTACCTCCGGAGAAGGACGTCGAGGCGGTGCACCCGGAGAACGCGGGCCTGCTCGCCCTCGGAAGCCCCCGCTTCGTCCCCTCGACCGCAGCGTCCGCCTATCACGTCCTCGACACGTGGCTCGATCGCGTCGGCGAGGACCGGGCCCGCTTCTACGAGAACGCCTCCATCGTCGTCGTCGGGCGCTCGAACAACGTGGGCAAACCCGCTGTGTCCCTGGCCTACCAGCGGCACGCCGCGGTGACCTCGATCGACGAATGGTCCGGCCGAGGCAGCCGTCTCGGCTTCCATACCCGGCGGGCCGACGTACTGATCGTCGCTGCGGGCGTGCCTGGCCTCATCCGTGCCGAACACGTCCGTGAAGGTGCCATCGTCCTCGACATCGGGATCAACCCCGCCCCCAGGGAACACGGCAGCGACGTGCGCATCGTCGGTGACGTGGCCCTCGACGAGGTGCTGGGCCGGGTCCGAGCCATCACCCCCGTTCCCGGCGGCATCGGCCCGGTCACCGACGTGCGGCTGTTCCAGAATGTCGTTCTCGCCCAGCACAACCGCGTACCAGGCCTGACGCAGCAGGCCGACCCGGTCAGGACATCTCGATGAGCGCGGCGGATCCCGGTCATCCCGTCACACCGGACGGCGAGGAACAGAGCGTCGTGTTCCTGTGCCTCTCCCAGCTGAACGGAGCCGACGCGGGCGAGCTGAGCAAGCACATGGCCGAGCACAGGCAATGGCTTGCCGCGCTCGAACGGCAGGGACGGTTGTTCGCTGCCGGCCCGCTGCTCGACGATGACCACCGGTCGTTCGGGTCCGGAGTCCTCGTCGTCCGGGCGGCATCGCGGGACGAGGCGGGGCACCTGCTCGACCAGGATCCCTTCCACGTCCGCGGCCTGCGGACCTATCGGCTGCACCCGTGGCGGATCAACGAAGGCGTCCTCCGGGCGATCGTCACCCTCTCCGACGGCACAGCCGACCTGACCTGACCTTGACCGACACGACCACACTCGCGGAAGGAATGAGCGCCATGACGACGTCAACGCCGCAGCCCCCGGCGGCGCCGATCTCCACCCGGACCGACGACCTCATCCTGACCCTGTCGTGTGCGGACCGGCCGGGTCTGGTATTCGACATCTCCCGGCTCCTCGTCGAACACCGCGGCGATATCGTCGAAAGCCAGCAGTTCAGCGACCGGGAATCATCAAGATTCTTCATGCGGCTATGCTTCGGACCGATCGACGGGACACCGCTCGACCGCGCGACGCTGTCCAAGGGTCTGCAGGCGCTAGCCCGTCACACCGACATGAGCTGGCGACTCTCCGCCGCGATCGACCGGCCGCGAGTGCTGATCATGGTGAGCAAGTACGGCCACTGCCTCAACGACCTGCTCTTCCGGACAGCCAACGGGGATCTGCCCATTGATGTCGTCGCCGTCGTCTCGAACCACCCCGACCTCGGTGCCCTGGCCGACAACTATGACGTCCCGTTCCACCACGTGCCCATCACGTCCAGTGGTAGATCGGCAGCCGAGGCACGACTGCTCGAGCTCGTCCACGACCTGGACATCGACCTGGTCGTCCTCGCCCGGTACATGCAGATCCTGTCGACGGAGCTGTGTAAGCGCCTCGAGGGTCGGGCGATCAACATCCATCACTCGATGCTGCCGAGCTTCAAAGGCGCCAGGCCCTACTTCCAGGCCAAGGACCGTGGGGTCAAGCTGGTCGGAGCGACCGCCCACTATGTCACCGCCGACCTCGACGAGGGCCCGATCATCGAGCAGGAGGTGGCCCGGGTCGACCACACGCTGACCGCACAGGCCGTCACCGCACTCGGGCGTGACAACGAGTGCCTGGCCCTGGCTCGTGCGGTGCGCTGGCACGCGGAGAACCGGGTCCTGCTCGACGGGCATCGCACGCTCGTGTTCCGGTGAGGAGCCCCGTCGCCGCCTACCTGGACACCCTGCGCGACCACGAGCGTTCCGGGATGGCCGAGCCTCCCGGCCTGGAGCGGATGAGGTCGTTGCTGAGGGCCATCGGCGACCCGCAGACCTGGTTCCGCTCCGTCCACGTCACCGGCACGAACGGCAAGGGGACCGTCAGCGTCGCCACCGCCGGGCTGTTGGCCGACCAGGGCCTGGCGGTTGGCACCTACACCAGCCCGCACGTGGACCGACTGACCGAGCGGGTCGCATTGCAGGGCCACTCAGTCCAGGACGCCGATCTCGACTTCGCTCTCGGTGTCATTCGCGACGGCGCATCGTCCGCCGGGCTGGCCCCCACCTGGTTCGAAGTCATCACCGCTGCGGCCTTCTGGCTCTTCGCCGAGTACAAGATCGACGTCGCCGTCGTGGAGGTCGGCATGCTCGGGCGCTGGGACGCCACCAACGTGATCGACGCCGACATCGCAGTCGTCACCAATGTTGAGCTCGACCACGCCGAGCTGGCCGGGCCCCGACGGGCGGACATCGCACGCGAGAAGGCCGGCATCGTCAAGATCGGCTCCACCCTCGTCCTCGGCGAACGCGACTCCGCACTGCGGCCGATCTTCACTGCCGAACAGCCGGCACGCGTCCTCGCCATCGGCGACGAGCTGGGCATCTCAGGGCGCCGAATTGTCCCGGGCGGCTCCGTCGTCGACCTGGTGACCCCACGCGCCGAGCACCGTGGGGTCCGCGTCCGAGGTCCGGGCCAGCACAACTGCGACAACATCCTGCTCGCCGTCGCCGCAGCCGAGGAGTACCTGAGTAGCCCCCTGTCCACCGAAGACATCGATCACCTGGGCACGCGCATCCGCCTACCCGGCCGTACAGAGATCGTGCACGAGTCACCACTGGTGGTGCTCGACGGCGCCCACAACCCCGCAGCCCTTCTCGCGCTGGGCAAGGCGCTGACCGAGCTGCCGCACGCAGCCGGGCCCCGGGTCCTGGTCTGTGGCGCACTTCGCGGGCGTGACCTCGCGCCTGCGCTCGCCAGGCTGGCGAAGGACGTCGAGTCGGTGATCGTGTGCGAGCCGCCATCTCCACGGGCAATGCCAGCCGCCCACCTCTCCGCTGCGCTGGGCTGGGCCCAGGCGCCGAGACTCATCGCCGATCCAGCAGACGCCCTCCGGGCCGCGTTGACCACGGCCGGAACTCTCGGCATGGTCGTCGTCACCGGATCTCTGCACCTGCTCCACCGCGCCCGCAGGGGCCTCCCTTCGGCGCCGGGGTCGCGGTGAACCTCGACCGGTCCGGTGCACTCGGGCGGTTCGGCGACTTCACCGGAGCAACCGGGACGTCGAGACGATGCCTGGTGATGGGCATCCTCAACGTCACACCCGACTCCTTCTCCGACGGAGGTCGCTACTCGTCCACCACGGCTGCGGTCGAGCACGGGCTCGCGATGGCCGCCGACGGTGCCGACGTCATCGACGTGGGGGGTGAGTCCACCCGCCCCGGGGCCATACGCATCCCCGTCGACACCGAGCTGGCCCGGGTCCTGCCCGTCGTGCGCGACCTCTCGCGCTGCGGCGTGACGGTCAGTATCGACACCACCCGCGCAGTCGTCGCGGACGCGGCAGCCAGAGCGGGAGCCGCAATGGTCAACGACGTCAGCGGGGGACTGGCCGACCCCGCGATGGCCAAATGCATCGCCGCTGCCGGGCTTTCCTACGTCGCGATGCACTGGCGCGCCCCCAGCCGCACCATGGCGCAGCACGCCCTCTACCGCGATGTGGTGGCCGATGTGGTCGGCGAGCTCGGCGCCCGCGTCGAGGCCCTCGTCGACGCGGGAGTCAAGCCGAACCAGATCATCCTTGATCCCGGCCTCGGATTCGCCAAAACCGCCGCACACAACTGGCAGCTGCTCAGTCGCCTCGCGGAACTGGTCGCGCTGGGCTATCCCGTCCTCCTCGGCGCATCTCGCAAGTCCTTCCTCGGCGAGCTCCTCGGAGGTGCGACGCCGGTCCCTCCGGCTGCTCGGGACGCCGCGACAGTCGCGGCCTCAGCGCTCGCTGCTGCTGCAGGCGCCTTCTGCGTCCGGGTTCACGATGTCGCCTCCTCACTCGACGCCGTCCGAGTCGCCGACGCCTGGACGGCAGCGTCCGCCCCCAACCACCGATGAGTCGTGTGTCCCATTGCTGCAGGAATCGGAACGTATCGGGAGAAGATCGTGACCGAGCGCGTAGGTGAGGAGCTTCAGCGGGACGAGGAGCTGACAGCGAACTTCATTTCCAAGGTCTACCGTCGTCTTCGACCTGACGATCACCGACGCGGTCGCGCACGAGGCGTACCGGCTCGCTGGGCAGGCCCAGCGTACGGCTGTGGAACGGCCGGGTCCTGACCGGCGAGCCGCGCTCCGCGCGGACAATCCTGAGGGTTATTCCCGCCCGGCGTGAATAACCCTCAGGGTCTACTACGAAGAGGTCCCAGTTTCCGTCTTGGACGCGGCGGACCACCAGGATGCGACTCCCAGGATCGGCATCCTCAGTTTCGGCGCCGCTGGGGCGGTGGTCGTTGCGGACGACGGCGAAGACGCTCGGGCTCAACGAGTTGGGGGCGGGAGCTGATGGAAGTGACCCGGCATTGCGGTGCCGCAGCTGTTGGCAAACTCGCTTGGGCGCGCCGGCGCCTGCCGGTGAGCCCGGTACATCGTGCACGTCAGCGACGGTGCGGTGAGCGTCTACATGACGCCTGCCGAGTTCGACCGGATCGACGACGCCGAGCTGCGCTACCTCCTCGCCGCCGCGCCTCAGAATCGGAACTAGTGGCTTGTCACGCAGCCTTGGCCGGGTAGTCGGTCCAGGTCCGGATCGGTGAGTCGGTGGCGAA
>NZ_JBHSIR010000039.1:0-32785 GCF_042653605.1 Pseudonocardia sp. GCM10023141 | reverse complement strand
TGGACTAAAGACGCCGACACGATCATCGCGAAAGCCCACCGTCAATCAACTTCCGGCACGCGACACTAGCACCACCGGGGCTTGATCATCCCGTCTCCCCGGCCGACGTACCGACCGCCATCGGGAACCACGCACCGCTCGTCCGGTTGATCAACCTGTCCGGCCAGCAGACCTCACGTGCACCGCCACCAGCGGGGCGGCAGACCCAAGAGCCGCCCGATGCTCGCGCGCGATGCGCATGATCTCTTCGAGCGACTCCCGGGTGCGGACGAGCTCGACGATGTGCGCGCTGAGCCGCTCGCGTTCCTCGGCCATGCGGACGAGCTCAGCCTCGGAGGTGGCCTCGCTGGGCGTGTCCACGCACGGCATGAGGGTGGCGATGGTGCTGCTGGACAGGCCCGCGGCGTAGAACCGCTGGATGAGCGTGACCCGCTCCACGTCGACTTCGGTGTACCACCGCTGCCCACCGGCGGTGCGGCCGCTGGCGAGCAGGCCCTGCTCCTCGTAGTAGCGGACGGAGCGGACTCTGAGCCCGGCCCGCGACGCGAGTTCCCCGATCCGCATCGCACCCCCGTGACTCGTGCCACCTCGATCGACACTTGACGCCAACATCAGGTTCTAAGCCGTGTCCTGTAAGTCGGCACCCTGGCGCTGGTCGACAAGCGCGAGCCTCGGGCGCGAGGTGCACCCGCTGCTCGCGCTGGACACCCTGCCGTTCGTCGGTGGACTCGCAATCCTGCTCAGCCGCCTCCCCGGTGGCGACCTGGGGCGCACCACCATGTCCGCGGCGATGCTATTCGCCCAGCCCTGGTGCCTCACCGCGCAGCACAAACTCGGACGCGAGCCCGCCGGATACGTCGCCCACGGCCACACCCGCGACCACTGAGCAGGGAGCTACATGACGACCGCAGACAACCACCCGAGCTCGACAACCCGACACCCCGAAGGCGAGGACCACCGGTGCATTCGGACTGACCTGCATCGTCTCCGTCGCGGTCACTCCTCGATGAGCACCAGCACGACGACGCAGAGCGTCCTCACCACGGCGCGTCAGCCCGGGGCCGACGTCGTCGGCATCGGCGTCGCACTCGACGCGATCCGTACCGAGATGATCAACGACCGGGCGAGGACGACGCCCACGGTCTGGGAGCAGGCGGCCGCGCTGCCCGTGATCTCGCTCTACCCGCATGGATGCGCAGGCGGCACCGCGGCGACGGCCGTGGCCAAGATCCCGGAGGACATGGAGGTCGTCCTCATCCGATAGCGAGATCGGTTCGGATGGGCCGGCCCTGGGTGGCCGACCACACTTGGGCCGGGGTGAGCGGCATGTCGGCATGTCGAACGCCGATGGCGTCGAGTACCGCGTTCACGACCGCAGCCGGTGATCCGACGGTGGCCGACTCGCCGATGCCCTTGGCCCCGATGGGATGGTGTGGCGACGGGGTCACCGTCTGCCCCAATTCCCAGGACGGACACTCCATCGCCGTGGGCAACAAGTAGTCCATGAACGACGCACCGAGGTGGTTGCCGTCGGCATCGAAGGCGATGACCTCCATCAGCGCCATCCCAATCCCGTCGGCGAGGCCGCCATGTATCTGTCCCTCGACGATGGCCGGGTTGATCCGCACACCACAATCGTCCACAGCGATGAACCGGCGGACCATGACCTGCCCGGTCCCCAGATCGACGTCGACGACGCACAGGTAGGCGCCGAACGGAAACGTCAGGTTGGGCGGGTTGTAGACGCAGGTGGCGTCGAGCTGGCCCTCGACCCCGTCGGGCAGCTCCAGTCCGGAGTGGGCGGCCCGGGCGATCTCGGCGATGCCGGCTCCGGCCTCCCGGTCGCCGCGCACGTGGAACCGGCCCTTCTCCCATTCCAGGTCGTCGGCGGAGACCTCCAGTATCGCCGCTGCGACCAACCGGGCGCGCTCGCGTACCTTGCGCGCCGCCATCACGGCGGCGGCACCGGACACGGGCGTGGACCGCGATCCGTAGGTGCCCAGCCCGAACGGGGTGCGATCGGTGTCGCCCTCGATGACCTCGATGTCGTCCGGGGAGATCCCGAGCTCCTCGGCGACGATCTGGGCGAACGTCGTCTCGTGACCCTGGCCCTGCGACATGCACGAGAGCCGCAGCTCGGCCGATCCGGTCGGGTGCACCCGCAGCTCGGCCGCATCGGCCATCCCGAACCCGCCGATGTCCATGTCCTTGCGCGGCCCGGCGCCGACGGCCTCGGTGAAGAACGACAGGCCGATGCCCATCATGGTGCCGGTCCCGGTCTCGGCGTACGCCGCACGGCTGCACGCCTGCTCGCGGCGCAGCTCGTCATAACCGGCCATCTCAAGCGCCAGCTCGAACGCCCGCGGATAGTCGCCGGAGTCGTACTCCCATCCGGTGGCGCACCGGTAGGGGAACTGGTCGGGTCGCAGCAGGTTGACCCTGCGCACCTGCGCCGGATCGAGCCTGAGATCGAACGCCAGCACGTCGACCATGCGCTCGACGAGGTAGGACGCCTCGGTGATGCGGAACGAACAGGCATACGCGACCCCGCCGGGGGCCTTGTTGGTGTAGACGCCGCGGACCGCGCAGTGCGCCGCCGGCACCGCGTATGAGCCCGTGAAGATGTGGAAGAACCCGGCCGGGAACTTCGACGGCTGCGAGGTCCCGTTGAATGCACCGTGGTCGGCGAGCACCTGCACGCGCAGCGCTTGGATCCGCCCGTCGCGGGTGGCCGCGATCTCGCCCCGCATGTGGAAGTCCCGCGCGAAGGAGGTGCTCATGAGGTTCTCGGACCTGTCCTCCGTCCACTTGACCGGCGCCCCGATGATGCTCGTCGCGACCACGGCGCACAGGTAGCCGGGATAGATCGCCACCTTGTTCCCGAAGCCGCCACCGATGTCCGGTGCGACGATCCGGATCCGGTTCTCGGGCACGCCGATGATCCCCGAGTAGAGCGCGCGGTGCGCGTGCGGGGCCTGAGCGGTGGCGTAGACGACGAGTCGGCCGCTGATCCGGTCGAGGTCGGCGACGATCCCGCAGGTCTCCAGCGGAGCCGGATGCACACGCGGGTAGAGCATGTCGCAGGTGCTGACGTGCTCGGCGGTGGCGAAGGCGGCCTCGGTCGCCGCGGCATCCCCGGCCTCCCAGTCGAAGATGTGGTTGTCGGTGCGGCCGGCGATCTCGTCGCGGATCACCGGGGCGCCCGGGGCCAGCGCCTGCTGGGCGTCGATGACCGGGTCGAGCGGTTCGTACTCCACCTCGACGAGGCTCAGCGCGTCGCGGGCGGCGTAGCGGTCCTCCGCGACGACGAAGGCGACCTCCTGCCCCTGGTAGCGCACCTTGTCGGTGGCAAGCACCGCCGACACGTCGTGTGAGAGCGTGGGGATCCAGGCGATCCCCCGGCGTTCGAGGTCGGCGCCGGTGATCACGGCCCGCACCTTGGGATGCGCGAGCGCCCCGCCGGTGTCGATCGAGAGGATCCGGGCGTGCGCATACGGGCTGCGCAGCACCGCCCCGTAGAGCATGCCCGGCAACCGGATGTCGTCGACGAACCGGCCGCGGCCGCGCACGAACCGCGCGTCCTCCTTGCGCAGCATGTCCCCGTGGCCCATCGGCGTCGGGCGCCCGGCGAAGGGACCCGGGGGCGGCCCGGTCATCGCGGCGACCGCTCGGCCGTGGCGGCGTGCCGGATCGAGCGGACGATGTTCTCGTACCCGGTGCACCGACACGTCTGCCCGCTGATCGACTCGCGGATCTCCCCGTCGGAGGGGTCCGGGTTGTGGTCGAGCAGCCAGCGCGCCGTCATGAGCATCCCCGGCGTGCAGAACCCGCACTGCAGGCCGTGGCACAGCGCGAACGACACCTGCAGCTGGTCGAGCTCACCGGCGCCGCCCTCCAGGCCCTCGACGGTCCGCACCGAGCGACCGCCCGCCATGACGGCCAGGACGGTGCACGCCTTCACCGGCACCCGGTCCATCCAGACGGTGCAGGCGCCACAGTTGGACGTGTCGCAGCCCCAGTGGGTGCCGGTCAGGCCAAGCTCGTCGCGCAGCAGGTGCACGAGCAACAGGCGGGGCTCGACATCGCGGACGTAGTCGCGGTCGTTCACGGTGACGGTGATCTCCACCTAGATCCTCCCGGCGATCGCGAGGTCGGCACGGGCCGCCGCCATGCGCAGCGTCCTTCGAGTGAGCTCACCCGCGAGATGACGCTTGTAGTCGGCGGGACCCCGCTGATCGGCCACCGGGTTGCAGTGCTGCTCGGCGATGCGGCTCGCCTCGTCGATGTGCTCACCGGCCAGCTGCCGACCCCGCAGATGGTCCTCCGCCTCGACGGCGACGAACTGGCGGGCTCCGACGGCGGTGAGGCCGATCCCGACCTCGGTGACCACGCTGTCCCGGTCGATCTGCACCACCGCTGCGGCCGCGGCGACCGCCCAGTCACCAGCCCGGCGGTCGACCTTGAGGTAGGCACTGCTACTGCCGGCCAGCGTCGCCGAGCACGACAGCGGGATGCGCAGCTCGGTCAGCACCTCGGCGGGACCGACCGCGGTCTGGTACGGGCCGTCGAAGAACTCCCGCATCGGTACCCGGCGGACTCCGGTCGACCCCTCGATGACGGCCGTGGCGCGCAGGGCAGTGAAGGCCGCGGACAGGTCCTCCGACGGGTCGGCCTGGCAGACCGAGCCGCCGACGGTCCCTCGGTTGCGCACGACCGGATCGGCGATCACCCGCTCGGCGTCGTGCAGCAGCGGGAAGTGCGCCCCGGCCACTACCGAGCCGAGCAACTCCGCGTGCCGGACCATCGCACCGATCCGCAGTTCCTCCCCCACCACGCCGATCCCGGCGAGATCGGTGAGGTTGTTGATGTCGACCAGCAGCTCCGGCTGAGCGAGCCGAAGCTTCATCATCGGGATCAGGCTGTGGCCACCGGCGACGATCCTCGATTCCGGCCCATAGCGCTCCAACAAGGCGATCGCATCCTCGACGGAGGTCGCACGCTGGTACTCGAAGTGGGCTGGAACCTGCATCGTTCTCCCGGTGGTGGACGTGGATCCATCATGATGGTCGCCCTCACATGGCTCGGCAAGACCAGTTAAGTCTTCACTTATGCCGATTGCAGTGAAGCAGCACCGCCGCGCCGTGTCGCCGGCGAGTTCAGTTGTTCTGCAACGTGGTTCGGCGCGTCCGACTTGGTTGGGACGAGGCGAGCCGCTCCGGATACGACCCGGCAAACTGGCAGGTGTGACACTCACCCAACTCAACGCCTTCGTGCTCGTAGCTCGGCTCGGGTCGGTGAAGGCAGCCGCGAACGCGCTCGGAGTCAGCGAACCCGCTGTGTCCCAGGCACTGTCCGCACTGCGCAAATACCTCGACGATCCGCTGTTGACGCGGGGCGGGCCGGGCATGACCCTGACCCCCGGGGGAACGCGGCTGCTGACAATCGCCGCCCAGATGGTCTCCCTCGGCGCCGAGGCCGAGTCGGCGGTCCGGTCGGCCAAGGGTGCCGCGCAGCAGCTGCGCCTTGTCGCGCCCAGCGCGATCGTCGAGTTCATCACCGGGCCGCTCGCCGACGCCTTCACCGCACGGTCGCTCAGCTCGATCGAGGTGTCGGCCGGAGTGTCGACCACCGCGGAGATGGGCCCCCTGGTCTCACAGCGGCTCGCCGACCTCGCCATCGGGCCGTACCTGGGCGAGGACCGCAGCCTCGGGCTGGCCAGCGAACCGATCTTCCGTTGTCAGCTGGTCGTCCTCACCTCACCCAAGAGCCGGATGAGCGGCTCCCCCGATCAATGGCCGTGGCTCGTGGATTCGGCCGCGACCGACCCCGGCAGCGACGTCTCCCGCATGCTGCGCAGCATCGGCGTCCCCGAGGAGCGACTGTCCGTGTTCCCGAACCAGACCGCGGCATGGGAGGCCGCGGTACGGGGTGCCGGCGCCGCGCCCGGAATCCTGCACCTGGCGGTGCACCAGCTGCGGCGGCGTGAGCTGCAGGTGATCGACGTACCCGGCAGACCGTTCGAGACCTGCTGGTACGCAACGACGCTCGCCCCCGAGCGACGGTCGCCCGCCGTGGGCTCGCTACGCCACTTCCTGGGAACGCCGGAGGCGATGAAACTTCTTCGCACACCCGGAGCGGGGATGCCGGCGTCGCGGTTTCGCCCGCCGGTGTACGTCACGATCTGGAGCTGACCACCTCGTTCGAGTGACCTGGATCGCCGGCCGCGGCCGGGTGCGCCGGGCGGCTACCTCCCCGCCTCGAAGGCCTTGGGGTAGTTCGGGATTCCGGCAAGGATGTCGAGGGGCCCACCGTTGATGTTGCCCAGGGGCGTCCCCGGTCCGCTGACGATGACCCGGCCGGCCTTGACCGAAGGCAGCTGCTGGGTGACGGGATTCGACAGAAATGCCTGCTGGGCGGCGGCACCACCGACCGTGGACTCGAACATGAGGTAGTCCCCGGTCAGCTCGGACGCCCGCTCCAGGCTGAGCTTGACGATGCCGTTGGTCGTGTCCGACCCGGACAGGAAGCTCCCGCCGTCGGGGGCGGGCGGCACGATCAGCCCCAGGTAGGTCAGGACCGGCGACGGGAAGTATCCCGGCCCCGGGATGTAGAGGTTCTCCCCCTGAGCTGACACCAGCCGCACCGTCTTGCCGGTCAGGGCCGGGCGCGCCGCGGCCGCGGCCGCTTCGAACTGGGCGAGGAAGGCGTCGAACTCCGCCTGCCGATCCAGGATCTTCGCCAGCAACGCCATTTCCGGGTACCAGTTCTGGCTCTGGATTCCCGGGCCGGGCGGCGACTCGGGATAGATCGACACCAGCGGCGCGATCGCCTGCAGCGGCGTGTCGTAGGCGGTCTTGCCGTTGCCGCCGACGATCAGGTCAGGTGTCAGCGCCACGATCGCTTCGAGATCGGGTTGGTTCGGCGCGGTCCCGACCGAGGTGAACGCCGTGACCTGGCTGCTGACCACGGCGGGCACCCCGCGGGAGTCGTACTCGAGGCCGCTGGAGCCCGCCGGATAGATCTCCCCGCCGATGGGTTCCACCCCGAGGGCCACGAGGTACTCGACGGCGTACGACGGGTTGTTCACCGTCACGATCCGGGTCGGCGCCTTGGGGATGATCGCCTGCGTGCCGTCGGGTTGGGTGATCGTGAGCGGATAGGTCGTGCGCTGCGCCGTGGCGCTCGCAGACGCTCCGCTCGCGGGCACCGAGCTCGCCGACGGGGAGGAGGCACATCCCGCGACGAGCGCAGCGGCCACCAGCAGCGCGAGCACGCCCGCTGACGACCTCCGGGAACGAGACCTCGGCATGTCCACCTCCGTTGTCCAGGGTTTTCGCGACGTCCACGTTCCGCGCTGGCTCATCCGACGAGTCCGGCTCGTGAGGCCCGAAGCAGCAGGTACATGAAGTAGGGCCCGCCGATGACCACCGTGAGGATCCCCACGGGCAGCTGCGTCGGTTCCAGCAGCCGTTGCGCGGCGTAGTCGGCGATCACCACGAGCGCACCGCCGACCGCGGCCGAGAGCGGGAGCACGACGGCGCCCGTGCTGCGGGCGAGCCCGCGGGCGATGTGTGGAGCGATGAACGCCACGAATCCGACCGGACCGGCCGCCGCGACGGCAACCCCGGCCAGGCCGACACCGACGACGATCAACAGCAGCCGGGATCGGGCGACGGGGGCTCCCACACCGGTGGCCACGTCGTCGCCGAGCTGCAGCACCTGCATCCCGGCACCCAGCCCGGTACCCAGCGCCATCAGCACGGCCGCGGCCGGGAGCAGGCCTTGGACGGTCGGCCAGGTGGCCCCGGAGACGTCGCCGAGCAGGTAGCGGTTGGCCTGCAGCACCTGGTTGAGCGACGCGGTGGTCAGCAGGTAGATGATGAGGGCTCCGAGTGCGGCGTTGACACCGATCCCGATGAGCACCAGCCGCAACCGCGACAGCCCCGACCGCACCGAGAGCAGGTAGACCGCCGCGGCCGCCAACAGGGCGCCGGCGAAGGAGACCAGCGCCGGTGGCTGCCCGCCGTGGCCGACCACGATCATGGTCACCACCGCCACCGACGCGCCGCTGGTCACCCCGATGATGTCCGGGGCGACCAGCGGGTTCTGCGTGACGCTTTGGAAGATCGCTCCCGACATGCCCAGCGCGGCGCCGACGAACACCGCGACGAGCACCCGGGGCAGCCGCAGCGTGGTGATGACCAGGTTGCTGGTGCCCGAGCCGTGCCCGAGGAGTGCGGCGACGACCTGGTCGAAGTGGATCGGGATCCGGCCGACGACGAGGGTGATCGCCATCGCCACGAGCGCCAGCAACGACACCAGCGCCAGGGTGAGCAGGCCACGACGGTCGAACCGGAGCGAGACCTCCGGGCGGGGCAGCTGCACCACCAGGCGGCGGCGCCGCAGGCGCGGCGACCTCGTCGTGGCCTTCACAGGCCGTCCAGTGCTCGGCGGCGGGCCAGGTAGATGAAGACCGGGGCGCCCAGCACCGCCGTCATGATCCCCACCTGGATCTCGCCGGGCATCGCGACGATCCGCCCGGCCACGTCGGCCAGCAGCAGCACCGACGGGCCGAGCAGCGCCGCGGCGGGCAAGATCCAGCGGTAGTCGGGGCCGACCAGGAAACGCGAGACGTGCGGCACCATCAGGCCGATGAACGCGATCGGTCCGGCGAGCGCGACGGCGGACGCCGCGAGCAGCACCACGGCGAGCGCCACCGCGACCCTGCTGAGCACCACCCGTTGCCCGAGTGCCCGGGCGACGTCGTCTCCCAGCGCCAGCCCGTTGAGCGCGCGACCGCAACCCAGGGCGACGAGCAGGCCGAGGAGCAGGAACGGGGTCACGGTGAGCAGCGTCGGGAAGGCGACACCGGCGACCGAACCGGCGAGCCAGAACCGCGCGACGTCGGCGGCGTTCGGGTTGACCACATTGAGCGTCGAGGTCAACGCGCCCACGAACGCCGCGATGATCGCCCCGGCGAGCGCGAGCTTGACCGGGGTCGCCCCACCGCCGACCGACCCGAGCACGTAGACGAGCACCCCGGCAACGGCCGCGCCCAAGAACGAGAACCACAGGTAGGTCCCGACGGAGCCGGCACCGGCGGTGATCGCCGCCGAGATCGCGAACCCCGCCCCGGAGTTGATCCCGAGCAGACCGGGGTCGGCGAGCGGGTTGCGGGTCAGGCCCTGCATGAGCGCCCCCGTCATCCCCAGCGCGATGCCTACGGCCACCCCCACGACCGTCCGGGGCAGCCGCAGGCTGTGCACCACCGTCTGTCCGGTCGGCGCGGCGGCCGGGCCGCGGTAGTCGAACAGCGCCGCGAGCGCGTCGTGCCATGACACGGTCAGCGACCCCACACGCAGGCTGAGCAGGGCCGCGAGGACGAGGAGCGCGGCCAGCCCGAGCAGCACGCAGACCCGCCGACCCGCCTGACGTGGGCGAGCGGCCGGTTCGGCCCCGGTGCCGGCGCCGGTCGCCACGACGGTCACCGGCTGCCTGGCGAAACGGGATCTGCGCAAGCAAGGCAGTGCAGTCCCGCCACCACGGGCGCGTGCGCAGGTGCTCGGCGGGGACGTCGAGACACCGCGCCTGCGGGGGGCGCGGATCGGCTGCTCATGGCGGCGGGTCCCGGTGGTACTGACCACCTTCGCGATGCCGGGAGGGCGGGTGTGCGCGCGATGGTCATGGCGAAGGCTGCTCCCCCGCGCGCGGCCGGCGGGGACCCTCGGCCGAGAGCCCTTCGGTGACGGCGGGCCGGCTCCGGCGGGAGGCGGGCACGCACAACGGCGTGCCGGTGACCGGATCGGGGATGATCAGGCAGTCGAGGCCGAAGACCTCCTTGACCATCGCCTCGTCCACGATCTGTCCCGGTGGCCCCTCCGCCACGATGACCCCTTCGCGCAGCGCGAGGAGGTGATGGGCGTAGCGGCAGGCCTGGTTGAGGTCGTGCAGCACCAGCACCACGGTGCGTCCGGTCTGCTCGTTGAGGTCCGCGAGCAGGTCGAGCACCTCGGTCTGGTGGGCCATGTCGAGGTAGGTCGTGGGCTCGTCGAGAAGGAGGATCTCGCTCTGCTGGGCCAGCACCATCGCGATCCACGCCCGCTGACGCTGCCCACCCGACAGGCTGTCGACCGTGCGGACCGCCAGCTCCTCCATCCGGGTCGCCGCGAGCGCGGCCTCCACTGCCGCCTCGTCGGCCTTCGACCACTGGCGCAGCCAACCCTGGTGCGCGTAGCGACCACGGGCCACCAGATCCTCCACGGTCAGGCCGTCCGGCGCCTGGGGGGACTGCGGCAGGATCCCGACCTTCGTGGCGACCTGCCGGGTCGGCACCCGGTGGATGTCGGCGCCGTCGAGCAGCACCACACCGGACGTGGGGCGCAACAACCTCGCCAGTGCTCGCAGCAGGGTCGACTTGCCGGAGGCGTTGGCCCCCACGATCGCGGTGACCTGCGCATCGGGCACCCGCAACGACAGGTGGTGCACGACCTCGGTGTCCCCGTAGGCGACCGACAGCGCATCCGCGTCCAGCCGGGAGATCGTCGCTCGGTCCGGCCCCGAGTCCGCCGCGCGCGCCGCGCTCACGAGGCGTTTCGCTCGGGGCCGAGCCCCGGCCGTGACTCGTTGAACAGCTCGGCCGAGTCGACCCGGAGCCAGTCGGCGAGTACGGCCTGCACCGCGAACAGACGGCGGTCTGCGGCTGTCGTGGACTCGCGTGTCGCCATCCGACGGGAAGCGGCGCAGCGGCCGGACGGCGTCGCCTGGAAGTAGCGGTGGATCGACGACTGATCATCGCTGTAGGTCGTGTGCGGCTCGATGAGCCCGCGCAACCCGAGCGTGCTGAAGGTCCGCTCGACGAGCTCGTCGGGGTACTCGATGCCGAGCCGCCCGATGACCCCGCGCGGGTAGAAGGCATACCGCGCCAGCCACGGTGAGGTCGGCTGGACCGACAGCAACGCCAGTACGAGCCACTCGACCTCGGCGAGGTCGCGGGTGACGTCCGAGGACAGCCCCGCCGGACGGGCCAGCGGCACGGCCGCGTCCTGCGCGCCGAGCCCGACGGCGAGGCGGAGGAAGGGACCGTCGTTCAGGGTCGTGGAATGCACGATGTCGGGACGGAACAGCACGGCATCGCCGACGTCGAGGGGAGCGGCGCGCCACAGCGGCGCGAGGCGGTCCGGCAGGGGTCGGTTCGACGTGTTGGCCTCGACGTCGAGATGAACCGGGTGCGGCATGGCGATCGCGGCCTCCTGGTCGGCAACGCCGTGCGATCCGGCCGCAACCGCCAGCACGCCGTCGCCGAGACCGAGCCTCGTCACCGGGAACCAGACGTTGAGGTGCTCCTGCGGCCCACCGACACCCATCATCTGCCAACCGTCGCGGTGCACCCGGGTGGGGTCTCCGGGCGGCATCGCGAAGAGCACGGCCCGATCCCACATGACCGGGCGTCGCCCCCAGACCTTCTCGATCGCGGCCGCCGCGGTTCCCGACCGCACCAGTAGCTCGTCGGTGCTCCGGCCGACGACGCTGCGGTAGCGGTCGCGGTCGAAGGTCTCCGGGTCCCCGATCCAGCGGAAGCAGTCGGGCAGCTCGTCGACCACCTGGACCTGGCCGTCGGCCACCAAGGCCTCGACCAACGGAGCCCGCAGCGCCCGAACCACGTCCGGCGGAAACATCTGTCTACCGACCGCGTGCCCCTCCCTGTCGAAGCGGTCGGCGTCGCCTCGCTCGCCGACGGCCACCTCGTTCGGCAGCTCGCCCGTCGGCTCCACGCCGGACCGGCCGGCCACTGGCTTCATTCGATCCTCCGATCGCTCAGTTGCCCGGCGCCGTACCGGTCGTGGTGAACGCCTTGCGAATGCCTTCGAGCGCATCCAGCTGACCGACCGCTCCGGCGGTGAGGTAGCCGTCGCCGATGCCACCCAACCCCGTCGTCCTGATCACTCGGCCGGCCTTGACCGCGGGTACCTGCGCCACGACGGGGTTGCTCAGGAAGGCGTCCAGCGACTCGCGCGTGGATCCGACGAGCCCGGAGATCACGAGGTACTGCGCGGACAGGACGTCCACCGCCCGCTCCACGCTGAAGTTGGCGTCCTGCCCGTCCGTGCCGTCGAGCAGCTTCCCGAAGCTCGGGAACTCCTGCGGCAGCAGCCGGAGTCCGAGGTAGGCCAGGAACTGGCCGGCCGGCCGGAACCGCCCGGTGATCACGTAGAAGCTGTCACCGGCGGGGGTCGGGCTCAGGTAGTTCACTGTCTTGCCGGCGATGTCCGCGCGGACCGGCTCGGCCGCAGCCTCGAACTTCGCGACGAAGGCGTCAGCCTGCTGTTGCCGATCGAAGATCTGACCGAGCAACCGGACCGTCGGCACCCAGGCGGCACCACTGATGCTGGCGTCGTCCTGGTAGGTGAAGCCGAGCGAGACCACCGGCGCGATCGCCTTGAGCTGCTCGAGGTTCTTCGTCGATTTGCCGTTCACCCCGACGATCAGGTCCGGCTGCAGGGACGCGATCTTTTCCAGATCCGGCGTCACCGGCGCGGTGCCCACCACGGTGAAATCGGTGATCTGGCCGCTGAGCTCGGTGGGGATACCGCGCGCATCGAAACCCGGGGTGCCGGGCGGATAGACCAGCCCACCGATCGGATTGACCCCGATGGCAAGCAGGTTGTCCATGGACAGCTGCGGATTGTCGATCACGATCACCCGGGTCGGCGGCGCTGCGATGACGGCCGACGTCCCGTCCGGCTGAGTGATCGTCAGGGGGTAGGTGGTCCTGCCGGCCGCACCGCTCGGCGCCGTCGACGCCTGCGGCGCACCAGCGGGGCCCGCGCAGGCGGCGGCGAGCAGGGTCAGCGCCGTCACCACCGACACCGTCACCACCGATGTCGACACCGTGCGGATGCGGTGGCGCAACGAACCGTGAGCTACCGATGCCGTGCCGGCTCCACCACTCATCGCACCCATCCCTGGTCATCGTCGACGCCGGTCAGGCACAGTAGTCACAACGGGACTACTGCAACAGGCGCGGAATGTACCTGCTTGCCGACGTTGCAGGACGAACACATTAAGCGATCGCTAAGGATGTTCCGATCACGTCAGTGCTCGACTGCCGCGGCGTCCATGGACCCCTCGGCCGGATCGCCGCCGTCCGGCCTGCGCCGGTGGCCATCCGCGACCGGGCACGAACAGTGATGTTCACGCGATGGCCGGCCACGGGTCGCACACCGCACCCGTCCGCCGGCCGTCGCGCCGCACTTGCGGGTTCCTGCGGACAATCGTCGCGAAGCTGCGAGACGATGGCGGGGCGACCGCCGACGGTCCTAGCGTTGCCGCATGACCTCCGTGCTACTCGCAGTCACCGGCTCTGACCACTGGACACTCGCCGACGGGACCAAGCATCCCTGTGGCTACTGGCCGGAAGAGCTCGTGGCACCCCACCAGATCTTCAGCGCCGCCGGCTTCGACGTCACGATCGCCACACCCGGAGCCGTCCGCCCCACGCCAGACGAAGCCGGTTTCACCCCCGAGATGAACGGCGGATCCGCAGCGGCCGGACAGGAGTTGCGGGCCTACATCGACACGATCTCCGCCGAGCTCGACCGCGTCGTCGCCCTCGAGGAACTCGACCCCGCCGACTACCAGCTGGTGTTCATCCCCGGCGGGCACGGGCCCATGGAGGACCTGGCGGTGTCGGCATCCTTCGGCGCACAGCTCAACCAGTTCCTGGCCGCCGGCGCCTTCGTCGCGGCCGTCTGCCACGGCGCGGCTGGGCTGCTCGCCGCACGCGCCGCAGACGGCTCCTGGGCGTTCGACGGCTACCAACTCACCGGCTTCACCAACGCCGAGGAGACGCAGGTCGGCTTCGCCGACCGCGCACCCTGGCTCCTCCAGGACCGGCTCACCGCGGACGGCGGCGTGTTCAGCGGTGGCGCACCCTGGGAGCCGAAGGTGATCGTGGACCGTACCCTCATCACCGGTCAGAACCCGGCGTCCTCGGTACCACTCGCCGAAGCGCTGGTCACAGCCTTGACGACCTGATCGCGGGACGCACCTGTCGTCGTGGAAACACCTGGAGCGAACTCATGAAGATCCGTGCCCTCGCCGTGGTCGCCGCTGGTGCGGCGCTGCTGCTCGCCGGATGCGGCGGCGAAACCCCGGCCGCGTCGCCCGGCGGTGCCGCCCCGGCCCCGCCGCGCGCACGCTGACGGTGTTCGCCGCCGCATCGCTCAAGGACACCTTCACCGAGCTGGGCAACCGGTTCCAGACCGACAACCCCGGTGTCACGGTCACGTTCAGCTTCGCCGGCTCGTCCGACCTCGCACAGCAGATCGTCAACGGCGCGCCCGCCGACCTGTTCGCCGCCGCGAGCGACGCCACGATGAAGACCGTCACCGACGCGAGCATGACCGCAGCCGCGCCCAAGGTCTTCGCGACGAACGTGCTGCAGATCGCCACGGTGAAAGGCAACCCGAAGGGGATCGCCACCTTCGCCGACCTCGCGAAACCCGACCTCAAGGTCGTCGTCTGCGCCCCGGCCGTGCCGTGCGGCGCTGCCGAGCAGAAGGTCGAGAAGGCCACCGGCGTCACGCTCAAGCCGGTCAGCCAGGAGAGCGACGTCAAGTCGGTGCTCTCGAAGGTCGCCTCCGGTGACGCCGATGCCGGGCTCGTCTACGTCACCGACGTCGCGTCGGCGAAGGGCACCGTGCAGGGCGTCGACTTCGCCGAGTCGGCCCAGGCCAAGACGAACTACCCGATCGCGGTCGTGAAGGACGCGAAGCAGGCCGACCTCGCCAACGCGTTCATCACGCTGGTCAACAGCGACATCGGCAAGAAGACGCTGGGGGCGGTCGGGTTCGGCACGCCGTGATCGTTCTCCTTGTCCCGCGATCAGGTCGGCGTGCCCCCGCGGACCGACAAACTAAGCAAATGGTTATTCAGCGTTGCCGTTGGCGCCTGCATGGACGATGATCGTGGATCAGACAGCGGTGGGTTGCCCCCACCGGAAAGGCGGGTTCCTGATGACCGAGCGATCCAATGACACCGTCGGGACCGACGATTCGCTGGAGGTTCTCCGCGCGATTTGGACCGCCAAGCGGCAGACGCGCGCCGACATCGAGCAGGCGAGCCCGAAGGCCAAGGTCTGCAAGAACATGAAGAACATCGGATTCGGCGGTCTGGGCGGTGACGGGTCGGGCGATGCGGACACGACGGCGGTTCCGGTCGGCGAGGAACTGCGCGCTGCCTGGCGCGAGCGGCTGGCCCAGGACGGCAAGCTCCACAACGGAGCCGGCAGCGTGTTTGACCTGGTGAACGGCGACGCCTAGAACGAGGGCGGCGCTGTCGAGCTCTGAACCGCGAGTGACCCGGTCGCCGTAACGGGCACCGGGCCAGGTCGCTTCCGCCCCCGCGATCCGCAGATCCGAGTTCCGCGCCCGGATCCGGGTACAGTTCTGGGTGAGTGCGACCACACCAACATCGAGGAGAACGTCGCGGTGAGTTCACCCGCCAATGTCGGCGACCTGACCATGGCGCTCCGCCGAGGTGACTACTTGGCCGATCGCGGGCTGGCCACCGCTGCTCACGTGGCGATGTCGCTCCACCGGCCGCTGCTGCTCGAGGGCGAGCCGGGCGTCGGAAAGACCGAGATCGCCAAGGTGCTGGCCGGCGTGCTGGGCCGCGACCTGATCCGATTGCAGTGCTACGAGGGTATCGACACCAACCAGGCGCTCTACGAATGGGACTACGCGCGCCAGCTGCTGCACATCCGGGCCCTGTCCGAGCGCGGGCTCGCCGACGAATCGGCCGTCGATCGACTGTTCGGCCCCCGGTTCCTGCTGGAGCGTCCGCTGCTGCAGGCCCTGCGCGCAGGCGATCGCGCCGTCCTGCTGATCGACGAGATCGACAGGGCCGACGACGAGTTCGAGGCGTTCCTGCTGGAGATGCTGTCGGACTTCCAGATCAGCATCCCCGAGGTGGGAACGATCGTCGCGGAGAAACCTCCGATCGTGATACTGACGTCGAACCGTACCCGGGAGCTCCACGACGCGCTCAAGCGTCGCTGCATGTACCACTGGATCGACTACCCGTCGCTGGAGCAGGAGATCGAGATCGTCACCGTCCGCCAGCCCGGTGTGAGCGTCGAGCTAGCCAGCAAGGTGGTCCAAGCGGTGCACCGGTTGCGCGAGATGGATCTGGCCAAGCCGCCGGGGGTGGCGGAGACGATCGACTGGGCCCGAACGCTGGAGTTCCTCGGGGAGACCACGCTGACCGCCGAGTCGGCCGAGTTCACCCTCGGTTCGGTGCTCAAGGAGCGCGAGGACATCGAGCTCGCGAAGGAGAACATCGACGAGATCACGTCCGTGACGTGATGCGCGATGAGCTGGTGCCGCTGCTGGTCGCCTTCGGCCGTGCGGTTCGGGCCGCCGGTGTGACCGCCGGTTCGGGCGACATCGAGACCTACTGCGCGGCGATGGTGACCCTGGACCCCACCGACCTCATGGACCTCTACTGGGGCGGACGGACGGCGCTCGTCAAACGCCGCGACGACATTCCGACCTACGACGAGGTCTTCCGGGCGTTCTTCCTGGGTGAACACCAACCGGTGCAGGAACTGCTGACCCTGCACCTGAAGTCGAGCGCCCAGACCGAGGCCGTCCTCGACGTGCCCGCAACCGATCCACCCGATCCCGCAGGCGAGCAGGACGAGGAAGAGACGTTCATGGGGCTGATGGCCTCGAGCGTCGCGTCAGTGCGGAACAAGTCCTTCGTGGCCTGCACCCCCGACGAGCTGGCGGCGCTGCGCCGGATCATGCGCCAGTTCCGCTTGACGCCACCGAAGCGGCGTACCCGTCGCACCCGGCCCTCGCGCCGCGGCCACCGCCCCGACCTGCGCAGGACCGTGCGGGAATCACTGCGTCTGCACGGGGAGCCGGTGGCGTTGCACTGGCAACGGCGCCGGGTGAAGCTGCGGCCCCTGGTACTGGTACTCGACGTGTCCGGCTCCATGGCCGACTACTCCCGCGCACTGCTGCAGTTCGCGCACACCGCTCGCCGTGCATCACAGAAGGTCGAGGTGTTCTGCTTCGGGACCCGGCTGACCCGGATCACGGTGCCGCTGCAGAAGCGCAGCCCGGACGCTGCGCTCGCCGACGCCGCGCGGCTCGTGGTGGACTGGGAGGGCGGCACGCGCATCGGCAGCTGCCTCGACGAATTCGCCCGTACGTGGGGTCGGCGGGGCATCGCCCGCGGGGGTGTGGTGGTGATCTGCTCGGACGGCTACGACCGCGGCAAGCCCGACACCCTGGCGCTGGCCATGGAACGGCTCTCGCGGCTGTCGCACACCATCGTCTGGCTGAACCCGCACAAGGGCAATGATCCGTCGTACCGGCCACAGTCCCTGGGCATGATGGTGGCCGAACCGTTCATCGACGTGCTCCTCTCGGGACACGATCTCGAGAGCCTTGCCGAGTTCGCGCAGCTGCTTCCCGGGCTCGCATGATCGATGCGGCGCCGGCTTCGACGAGGGGGGCGCCCCGCGACGCTCGCGGGACGGGCCCGGAACACACGCAACCACGCGGACAGGAGTTCGAACGATGATGCGATGGAGTGTCGGCTTGGTCGCGGAAGGCGACCCGGAAACCGATGCGGTGGTGACGCTCGAGGAGGTGGTCGAGCTCGCCGACGCGGTGGCACCCAGCTCCGGGATCGCGACGGGCGGCGGCAGCGTCCGCTACGGCGCGCAGATCGTCGTGGCGGCCGACAACCGCGAGGAGGCCATCGAGCGCGGTCTCGCCGAGTTCGAGTCGGCCGTGCGGAAGGCCGGGCTGCCGGTGTACCCGATCGTCCACACCGAGGCGGTCAGCGAGCTCGAGGACGCCATGGACGAGTCGGTGTGATCCGCCTCGGTTCACTCGCGGGCTACGTGTTCTCCGGGCCACGAGTGCTGGGCGGTTGGACGCCGCCCGCCCGGCCCGGCGTCTACGCGATCCTCTACAAGCCCGAGCCGGAGACCAGGCGCGAGCACTACGCCGTCACCTACGTCGGGCATGCCGACGACCTCGCTGCGGCCGGCTTCCCGTTCAAGCACCGGCGCTCGCCGTGCTGGATCCAGCGGGCGGGATCGAAGTGGAACCTCCATGTCGCGTTCCTCGAGGTGCCGGGCGGGACCCGGGCGCACCGGGAGCAGATCGTGCAGGAACTGGGGGCGGTCTACCACCCCCACTGCAACGAGACCCGCTACGACCACACCTGGCGGGCGGAATGGATCGGCGCATACTCCGGCGCACCGAACACGGCGCCGCTGCCCCCGCAGCCAGACACCTGACCGGCGGAGGAGGAGACGCCGACGATGACGCCTGACGAGCTGCCGGACCTCGATGCCGGCGAGCACGATCGGTTGCGCTCCGTGCCGGCGTCGTTCCGACCGATCGGCTACGTGCGCAGCCGTTACCGGGAACCGGCACAGACCCCGATCCAGTCGACCCGCAACACGGCGGCAGCGGGGCGGGTCGAGGTGTTTCCCACGCACGCCACCGCCCTCGACGGGCTCGACGGATTCGACTTCGCCTGGCTGCTCGTCTGGCTCGATCGCGCCGATCCCCCGCCTCCGGACGGGCGGGTGGAGCCGTTCATGCTGGTCGGGACCGGCCGGCGGGTCGGCACCTTCGCCACCCGGCACCCGGCCCGGGCCAACCCGATCGGGCTGAGCGTCGTGCGCATCGTCGCGGTGGACGCCGCGGGACTCGATTTCCAGGGCGTCGACACGTGCCACGGGACGCCGGTGCTCGACATCAAGCCGTGGGAGCAGCACCTCGACATTCCTGGATACCAGGACGGTTGGGCAGCGGTGTCGGCGATCCGCGGCGGCTGGTACATCTCGACCGGTGCGGCCACCGCTGGTCAGGTGCTGCCCGGGAGTCCTGGTGCGGCCCCGGGGTCGCGGTGACGCGGGCCACCCGACGACGCAGAACCGCCCGAAGGAGGAGAGCCTTCTTCGGGCGGCCGAGCCTGCGCGTTCGGTAGTGCCCCGTCAGTGCCGAGAAGGTGCGTAACCCACGGTCTCGTGGATGCGTGACCGCCGCCGCCCGGAGGCCGGGACGGCGACCTCCGGCCGGTCGGGGTTGGGAGTGGCCTTCCGGATGATCTCCTCGGCGAAGCCGTACAGCAGCGGCAACGCCCCGGCAACGGTCCGACCCGTGCGGTTGATGTGCTCCAGCCCCGGCCGGATCGCCTTGCCGTCGGCGGCGATCTGGCTGACCAACCCGTCACCGGCCTCCAACGTGGTGGCGATCTTGCCGAGCAGCGAACCGAGCCAGATGAGGAAGAACGCGAGACCGGCGATCAGCACCAGGATCTCGACGACGGTGATGACCAACAGGGTTGACTCGGACATGGTCAGGCCTTCCCGGCGGGGGTGGGGATGGTGTCGACGACCCGCCCGAGGAACAGGTGGTGCTGCAGACCTTCGGCCAGTACCAGCTCCAGGCCGGCGCCGGTCGTGGTGATCAGCGCCGTGTCCTTCGTGTTCTCGGTGATCCCGACCAGGGTGCCGGCGATCCCGTCGACGGCGCTGTTGATGCGCTTGACGAAGGCCACGAGCAGGCTCAGCAGCACCACCACTGCGACGATCACGACGGCGCCGAGCACCAGGATCACCGTCCAGTAGGTGATCTCTCCGGAGGAGAGGGGCATCGTCAGCCTCCCAGCCGCGCGCGGCCGCGCTGCAGGCCACCGATGATCTCGGTGGCGTGGTCGATGGTCGTGTTGAGCCCGGCGAGCCCCGCGGTGTTGACGCGGGACCGGCCGAGCGACTTGTCGAGCTGCTGGGCCTGGGTGCCGATCTTGTAGGCGAGCACCAGGATCGGGGTGACCAGTGCGACCACCACCACCACGATCACCAGGCCGATCACCAGGCCGAGGGTCCAACCAAAGGGAATCATCGTCGTGGGCTCCTCAGACCGTCTCGCACCAGGCCCGCACCGGGGCAAGGTTGAGGTTGACCGACCCGACCACGGCGGGGACGGTGCTGGTGTTGTCGGCAATGGCGTCCACCCCGCCCAGCAGCGCGGCAAGGGTGGTGTGGACGTGGCGCAGGTGCAGGATGACCCGCAACAGGCCGACCGCCACGACCGCGATGATCAGGGCGGCGATCACGAGTGTGATCCAAGCAACGACAGGCATTGTCGTCCTCCTACTTCGCAGGGAGCAGCTTGGCGACGCTGCCCGCGTAGCGGGTCGCGCCGACCGCGACCTGGGCAACGGTCGCGTCGGTCGTGGCGAGCAGCGCGGGGGTGTCGTCCACCTCGCCGAGCAGCTCGACACCGTGGGTGAGGATGTCGTCGGCAGCCCCGCGGATGCGTTCGACGGCCGCGAGCAGCCGGCTGAGCAGCGCGATCACCACGATGAGCACCACCACCAGCACGGCGTTGCCGATCCACCAGAGCGTCATGTCGTCTCCTTCGTCGCCGCAGGCGTCATCGGTTGCGGTCGTAGGGCAGGAAGAACCGGGCGAACACGCGCAGCAGCGCCATCCGGGCGGCGCGCACACCGATGGCGAAGCCGCTGGCGGGCTTGGCCGCGCGGACCGCGGTCATCGTGCCGCCGACGCCCTGGTTGGTGATGTTGTACTGCAGGCACTCCGCGAAGGTCTGCATGAGCACACCGGTGACGTCGGCGATCATGCCGCGGCCGAACTGGGCGGCCGCACCGGAGATGGTGAGGTCCTGGCCGACCTTCATCGTCGTGCCGGCGCTGCCCGCCGGTACCAGCACGACGGTCATCATCATGTCCGCTGTGCCCTTGCCCTTGTCCTCGGCGCCGGCGGCGTGCATCACCATCCGGTGGTTGGCTTCGTCGGTCTCGATGATCTTGACCTGGCCGCTGAAGCTGAGCTTCACCGGACCGAGCCGCGCCACGACCTTGCCGTCGTAGGTGCCATTGCCGTCGTCGCCGACCAGCTCGGCGCCGGGCAGGCACGGCGCGAGGTTGGGCACGTCGAGCAGGTAGGTCCACACCTTGTCCAGCGGCGCGCCCACCACGAGCTCATTGTTGATCAGCATTGCTCACCCTCCTCGCTCAGGCGTTGCGGACCGGCGGCGCGCCGGACACGTCCTGGCGGGTGCGGATGGCGTCCCACACCCGGTCGGGCAGTACCGGCATGTCGATGTTGCGGACCCCCGTGTGGGAGATCGCGTCGAGCACCGCGTTGACGAACGCGGCAGGCCCGCCGACCGCGGCGCACTCTCCGACGCCCTTGGCGCCGATCGGGTGGTGCGGGCACGGCGTGACCACCTCGTGCAGCTCGAAGCCCGGAGTCTCCCACGCGGTGGGGATGAGGTAGTCCATGTAGTTCGAGCCGACGATGTTGCCTTCGGCGTCATAGGTCTGGAACTGCATGTTCGACATCGCGTACGCCTCGGTGAGCCCGCCCATGATCTGCCCCTCGACGATCATCGGGTTGATCCGCACCCCGCAGTCGTCCACCGCCACCACGCGCAGCACGTCCCAGACACCGGTCTCCGGGTCCACCTCGACCGTCACGATGTAGCAGGCGAACGGCCAGGTCAGGTTCGGCGGGTCGTAGTACGCGTTGCCCTCGAGGCCCGGCTCCATGCCGTCGGGCATGTTGGAGTACGCCGCCATCGCGCACTCCTGGATCGTGGCGCCGCGATCGGGTGCGCCCCGGACGAAGAACCGGCCGAGCTCCCACTCGATGTCCTCCTCGGACACCTCGAGCAGGTGTGCCGCGATTTTGCGGGCCTTCGCGCGGATCTTGCGCGACACCATGGAGACGGCCGCGCCGGCGACCGGCGTGCTGCGCGAGGCGTAGGTGCCCATCCCGAACGGTGCGGTGTCGGTGTCGCCCTCCTCGACGACGACGTCGGCGGCCGGGATGCCGAGCTCGTGGCTGACGATCTGGGCCCATGTGGTCTCGTGGCCCTGGCCCTGGGTCTTCGCGCCGGTACGGAGGATCGCCTTGCCGGTCATGTGCACCCGCAGCTCGGCGGAGTCGAACATCTTGATGCCGAGGATGTCGTACTCGCGGCTGTTGCCCGCGCCCAGCGGCTCGGTCATTGTCGAGATCCCGATGCCCAGCAGCCGCCCCTTCGCCCGCGCCGCCGCCTGCTCGCGCCGGAACTCGTCGTAGCCGATGGCGTCGAGGCCGACCTGCAGGCACTTGCCGTACTGCCCGGAGTCGACGAGGAAACCGAACGGGGTGCGGGCCGGGAAGGCATCGTCTTTGAGCAGGTTGATCCGGCGGAACTCGGCCTGGTCCATGCCCAGGTCATCCGCGGCGGCCTGCACCATCCGTTCCTGGAAGAACATCGCCTCGGTGACCCGGAACGAACAGCGGTAGGCGACGCCGCCGGGTGCCTTGTTCGTGTAATGGCCCTGCGCCGTGATGTAGCCGGTGTCGATGTCGTAGCAGGCGAACGTCGAGTGCATCAGGCCGATCTTGAACTTGCTCGGCTGCGCATCGGCGAAGAACGCACCCTGGTCGGTGTCGGCGTGCATCCGGACGGCGAGGATCTTCCCGTCCGAGCGCAGCGCCATCTCCGCGTCGAGGTACATGTCACGGCCGAACCCCGTGGAGATCAGGTTGCCGGTCTTGTCCTCTGTCCACTTGACCGGCTTGCCCAGCAGGATCGACGCCAGGATCGAGTGCACGTACCCGGGGTAGACCGGCACCTTGTTGCCGAAGCCACCACCGACATCGGGCGAGACGATCCGGATCATGTGCTCGGGCAGCTCGGCGATCAGCGCCACCGCGGCTCGGACGATGTGCGGGGCCTGGCTGGTCATGTAGACCGTGAGCTTCTTCGTGGCCGGATCGAAGTCCGCGACCGAACCACAGCACTCGATCGGGGACGGGTGGCTGCGCGGGTAGTGCAGCTTCAGCTTGGAGACGACGTCGGCCTTCGCGAAGGCCCGCTCGGTGGCCTCCCGGTCCCCGACCTCCCAGCGGTAGCAGGTGTTGTCGACCTGTCCCTGCTTGTCGTCCCGGATGATCGGTGCGCCGGGTGCCTTCGACTGTTCGGGGTTGACGATCGGCGGCAGCGGCTCGTACTCGACGTCGATGGCCTCACAGCCGTCCTTGGCGATGTAGGGGTCGTCGGCGACGACGACGCACACCTCCTGGCCCTGGAACCGCACCTTGTCGGTGGCGAGCACGGCCTGGGTGTCGTAGGACAGCGTCGGCATCCATGCGAGGTTGCGCTGCGCCATCATCTCGCCGGTGAGCACGAGCCGCACACCGGGGATGTCCCACGCCCGGCTCGTGTCGATCTTGGTGATCCGCGCATGCGCCAGCGGGCTGCGCAGGATCTCCATGTACAGCATGCCGGGGAGCTTCACGTCGTCGGTGTAGTTGCCACGACCACGGATGAACCGGTTGTCCTCGACGCGCAGCCGGCTCGAGCCGAGACCGCCGATCTTGATCTCGTCGAGTGCGCGCGAGGGCTCGACCGAAGGGACTGTCTGCGTCATGACGCGTACTCCTCAGAAGCCGAGCTGTCGTCACCGGCGGCGGCCGGATCGGCTGCGCGCTGCTTGTCGGCCGCCCACAGGACCGCCTTGACGATGTTCTGGTAACCGGTGCACCGGCAGAGGTTGCCCGACAGCGCCCAACGGACGTCTTCCTCGCTGGGGCTCGCGTTGCGGTTCAGCAGCGCCTTGGAGGCCATCATCATCCCAGGTGTGCAGAACCCGCATTGCAGACCGTGCTCGGCCTGGAAGCCCTCCTGGACGGGGTCGAGCTCGCTGGGTGTCCCCAGCCCCTCCACCGACATCACCTCGTGCCCGTCGGCCTGCACCGCGAGCATGGTGCAGGACTTGATCGGGTCGCCGTCGAACAGAACGGTGCACGCGCCGCAGTTGGTGGTGTCACACCCGAAGTGGGTACCGGTCAGTCCGAGACCCTCGCGGAGCAGGTGCGCGAGCAACAGGCGCGGCTCCACCTCGACGACCCGACGTTGACCGTTCACCGTGACCGTGATCCGGCGTACGTCCGCCTCGACCTCGACGATCTCGACCGAGCGTCCGTAACTCATGCTGCCACCGCTTCCCCGCGGGCGAGCCCGCGCCTGACGAAAGTCGCCACGACGTGGCGCTTGAAGGCGACGCTGCCGCGATGGTCGCTCTTGGGCTGGGCGGCCGCCGATGCCAACTGGGCGGCTTCCTCGATGCTGTCTTCGGTCAGCGGCCTGCCGACCAGCGTCTGCGCTGCCTCGGCGGCAAGGATGTTGCTCGCACCGACCCCAGTGAGCGCGATGCCGGCCCGGACGACGAGCCCGCCGTTGAGCTCCAGGGCCAGCGCGACACCGGCAGTGGCGAAGTCACCCACCCGCCGCTCGAGCTTGAGATAAGTGCCGAAACGCTGTCCTTCCGGCGCCGGGACGACGGCTTCCACGGCGACCTCGTCCGGTTCGAGCGCGTTCTGGAACGGCCCGAGGCTGAAGTCCGCCGCGGGGATCGAACGCCGTCCCTTGGGGCCCAGCGCGACCATGTGCCCACCGAGAGCCAGCAGCACTGAGGCCCAGTCGCCCTGTGGGTCGGAGTGACAGACGGAGCCGACCATCGTGCCACGGCTGCGGACCATGGGGTCCGCGATGAGCGGCGCCGCGGCGGCCATCAGCGGCTGCTTCGACTTCAGCAGGGCCGATCGCTCCAGCGCGACGTGGCGACAGAGCGCGCCGACGTGCAGGGTGCCGTCAGGGTCTTCGCGGTGATAGGCGAGGCCAGGGATGCCGTTGATGTCGATGAGGACTTCCGGCGCCGCGAAGCGCAACTTCATCATCGGAACGAGGCTCTGCCCGCCGGCAAGGATTTTGCCCTCATCACCATACTGGCTCAGTAACGAGTGGAGCTCGTCGAGACTTTGAGGCGCTTCGTAGCGGAACTTCGAAGGATACATCCGGGCCTCCTTGCCCTGGGGGAGCGTGCTTGTCAAAGGGGAGCGGCCGAACTCAGCTGGTCGATCGCGGCCGCGGCCGAATACCGGGACCAGAGTCGGCAACGGCGACCGGCAACGACTCGTCCTCGGGATCCGGGCGAGGCAATTGGTGCGGAGGCCACGGTCCGGCCACCGGCTGTCCAGCGATCTTCATGAACTCGGTCATCTGCGGGAACGCCCAGATCGTGGGACTCGTACCGCCGGTCTTGGGAGCGTCCTCAATGAGCTCGAACATGCGCGGGTTGCCTTGACTGTGGCCGCTCGATTCAATCGGCATGCATCCTCATTCGCGTCGTTGCACCAGCCCGATCGGGTGAGCGTGTGCACTACCGCGGAAACGGGTGCTCGCGCTCACATCGGCTGGGCTGCCGTGTCCAATGGGGGACATGCTGCACGCCACCGGGGAGCACTTCCAGTCGGGCTAAGCAAAGACTTAACTCGCCTTGCTTCAGGCGTGAACGGGGACCACGATGGCCGCTCCCCGCCAGCGCAGCCCAGGAGAGCAATGTTGTCCCAGATCTCTTTCGGGTACCAGGGCCGATCAGGCTCCGTTGCCGTCGGGCCCGGGCGACGGTCCGGCATGGTGCGCGACCACCGCGCCGCCGGCGGCCGCGATCTCGACCCGTGGACGGCAGCAGCGGTCGACGCCACGACGGCGGTCAGCGAGGCGATTCAAGATGGATATCGCCGTCACCGTGAAAGACGGGGAATCTCTCCCCGAGGTAGAACCACGGTTGCTGAGGGCAGGCCTGCGGCGTCACGCGTTCGGGTTGACGGGCACGCACTGGGGCTGCGACACGCCGAACTGCGGCGCCTCACCATGTGGATGGAGATCGGCGAGTCGGCCACCGCCGGATCACCGGCTGCAGCCGTGAACGCGGTACTCGACGCCATCGGCGTTCGACATGTCGACATGCCGCTCGCCCGGGCCCAAAGTGTGGTCGGCCATCCAGGACCGGCCCATCCGAACCGATCTCGCTATTGGATGAGGACATGACACGAGCAGACATGCTCTCGCGGGTCGATGGCCTCCGCGCCGGACGCACCCCGTTCGTACTGGCCACGGTGGTGCGGGCGGAGCGCCCGACGAGCGCCAAGCCAGGCGACTGCGCTCTCGTACTGCCGGACGGCACCATCGACGGCTTCGTCGGCGGGGCTTGCGCCGAGACCACAGTGCGGCTGGAGAGCCTGCGGCTGCTCCAGGCAGGCGAGTCGGGGCTGTTGCGGATCACACCGCGCGCAGACGACCCCGACGAACCCGCTCAAGAAGGTGTGCGAACGGTCGGCAACCCCTGCCTGTCCGGTGGCACCCTGGAGATCTTCCTCGAAGCGATGATCCCGCCCGCGCTGGTGTACGTGCACGGCGAGGCGCCGGTCGCACGAGCGCTGGCTCGCGTGGGGCACGCACTGGACTGGGACGTCCGCCCGACGGTCGATGCGAACGCCCCCATCCGATCCGACGCCTCGGCGGTCGTGGTCGCCTCGCACGGCCGCGACGAGGCCACCGTGCTGGCAGCCGCGCTCAAGGCGGGCGTGCACTACGTCGCGCTGGTGGCAAGCCGACGCCGGTCCGCAGGCGTCCGCGACGAGCTGTCCGCTCTGGGTGTCCCACCCGAGGAGGTCGACCGTATCCACGCCCCTGCCGGTCTCGACATCGGGGCACGGACCGCGCCGGAGATCGCGCTTACCGTCTTCGCCGAGATCGTGGCGAACCGGCCACGGCTCGAGGTGCCGGACCCTGCAACCGCGACCGATGCATCCGGAGCCACCGGCCAACTGCACAGTCACTCCCCGATGGACACGCTCGAGGTCGCCGTCGACCCGGTGTGCGGAATGGAGGTTGCGATGACCTCGGCGAGCATCTCGGCCCAGCACGCCGATGGCAGCGTCCACTACTTCTGCGGGACAGGTTGCCGTCAGGCGTTCCTCGACGACCCGCAGCGCTTCCGCACATGACCATGCCCTCGGCCGCCCGCACCTTCGACGACGTCGACCAGCTGCGGCACGCTTTGGCCGAGACCGGCTACCTCGCCGACGATGCGCTCGCCACGGCATTGTTCCTGGCAGTGCGGATGCGCCAGCCGCTCCTCTTGGAGGGGGAGCCGGGCGTTGGGAAGACACACGCCGCCACCGCGCTCGCCACCGCGATGGGCTCGCCGTTGCTGCGGGTGCAGTGCTACGAGGGGCTCACCGCGGCCGAGACGATCTACGAGTGGAACTACCCGCGCCAATTGCTGGCCATCCGGCTTGCCGAGGCCCAGAGCACGACACTCGCCGAGACCGATCTGTTCACCGACGACTACCTGCTCCCCCGTCCGCTCCTGGCCGCTGTGACCCATCCCGGTCCCGGGCCCGCCGTCCTGCTCGTGGACGAGGTCGACCGCGCCGACGACGAGTTCGAGGCGTTCCTCTTCGAGACGCTGGCCGAAGCCGCCGTGACCATCCCGGAGCTGGGCACCCGCCGCGCGGCGGTCCCGCCGGTGGTGGTCCTGACGTCCAATCGCACCCGCGACCTGCACGACGCCCTGAAGCGACGGTGCCTCTACCACTGGATCTCCTATCCCGACACCGCACGGGTCGAGGCGATCGTGCGTCGTCGGGTTCCTGCGGCGAGCACCTGGCTGGCCGGCCAGGTGGCCGCGGCGGTGGGACGGCTGCGGGGGCTGGACCTGCAGAAGCAGCCGGGGATCGCGGAGGCGATCAGCTGGACCACCGCGTTGGGTGTGCTCGGGCTCGCCGAGCTCGACGCCGGAGCGGCCGAGCGCACCCTCGGGGCCGTGTTGAAGTATGACGAGGACTTCGCGTCCGTCCGGAGTGCCGGGCTATCCGCGCTCCTGCACCATGGCTGAGCCCGGGCGGGCGGATCTGCCCGCGCTCGTCGCCCGTTTCGCCGCAGCCTGCGCCGACGCGGGACTCCCCGTCGGTCCGGACCGGGCTGCGCGCTTCACCCAGGCCGTGCTGGAGGTCGCCCCGTCGACGACGACGCGGCTGCGACACTGTGCCACCGCCACGCTCGTGTCGGGGCCGGATCAGATGCCCATCCTCGCTGCCGTCTTCGCCGCCGTGTTCGAAGGGCTGGTCGGCCCCCCTGGCCAGGACCTCCACGGCCCAGCCTTGGCCGAATCGGCCCTGCCGAACGGGTCGGGATCCCGATCGGTGTCCGGTTCGACCGGCTTCGCCGAGCAGGCGCGCACCACACAGACCGGCGGCAGCACGCCGGACACCGGGCGGGAGTCCGCACAGCCGACGCTGGGATCTGCCAGGGAACGCTTCGGACGGCGGGATTTCGCCGAACTGACGGCGGCCGAGCTGGCCCAGCTGGCCGATGCCATGCGCGCGATGCGGATCGCAACACCGCTGCGACGGAGCCGCCGCACCCGTCCAACGGTGCACAGCGGGCGGGTCGACCTCCGGGCCACGCTGCGCGCCGCGCGCGACACCGGGGGTGATCCGCTTCGGCTGGCTCACCGGACCGCGCGCCGGGTACGCCGCAGACTTGTGGTGCTGTGCGACATCTCGGCGTCGATGGAGCCCTACGCCAGAGCGCTGATCCAGCTGCTGTACTGCGCGGCCGGGGCCAGACGTGCCGAGGTGTTCACCTTTGCGACCCAGCTGACCAGACTGACCAGGGCCTTGGCGCGGGTGCCTCCGACGGCTGCCTTCGACCGAGCCGCTGCGCTTGCTCCGGACTGGTCGGGCGGCACGCGGATCGGCGAGTCGCTGCGGCACTTCAACGACTCCTACGGGCGCCGAGGGATGGCCCGGGGTGCCGTCATCCTGGTCTTGTCGGATGGATGGGACACCGGAGACCCTGCGGTGCTCGGCCGGGAGATGACCCGGTTGAGCCGAGTGGCTCACCGGATCGTGTGGGCGAACCCCCGAACCCGCCATCCCGACTACTCCCCGAGGGTCGGCGGGATGGCCGCGGCATGGCCCTATTGCGACGCGGTGGTGAGTGCGCACAGCCTGACCTCACTCGACGATCTGCTCTCGGCTCTCGCAGCGCCCGCAGCACGATAGGTGCCCGCGGAGCGCGACAGCCCGGACGCTGGCAAACAATCATCGAAGACTGCACGTGGAGGCACGATATGCGCGACGTGGTGGACCAACTCGCTGGTTGGTGGAAGAACGGAGAGACCGCAGCACTGGCCACGGTCGTCGGCACCTACAGCTCTGCCCCACGCCAGCCAGGCGCGTCGATGCTGATCGGGCCGGGTGGCGAAGCCGTCGGCAGCGTCTCCGGCGGCTGCGTCGAGGGCGCCGTGTATGCGTTGGGCGAGCAGGTGCTCGGCGACGGCCGGCCGAGGCTGCAGCGCTACGGCGTGTCCGACGACGACGCGTTCGCCGTCGGACTCACCTGCGGCGGCATCATCGACATCTTCGTGGAGAAGGTCAATCCGGAAACCTACGAACATCTGGGGAGCGTGGCCGAGTCGATCCGTTCGGCGTCACCAGTCGCCGTCGCCACCGTGGTGTCCGGACCTGGCGGTCGCATCGGCAAACGGCTGGTCGTCTGGCCGGACCGCACCGCCGGCGGCACCGGCTCGCTGCGCCTCGACAACGCCATCCGCGACGACGCCCGCGGCATGCTTGACCTCGGACGCAACGCCAGCTTGCACTACGGCCTCGACGGGCAGCGGCGCGGCGAGGGGCTCGACGTGTTCGTCGAGTCTTTCGCCCCGCCGCCCCGCATGATCGTGTTCGGAGCCATCGACTTCGCCGCCGCCGTCGCGAAGATCGGTAGCTTCCTCGGCTACTGCGTCACGGTGTGCGACGCACGACCGGTCTTCGCCACTGCATCGCGGTTCCCTGGAGCGAACGAGGTGGTGGTCGAATGGCCGCACCGGTACTTGGCCGCAGAGGCCACGGCCGGCCGGATCGATGCCCGCACCTCGCTGTGCGTACTGACCCACGACCCCAAGTTCGACGTGCCGCTCCTGGAGGTCGCCCTCCGACTTCCCGAGGTGGCCTACATCGGATCAATGGGATCCCGGCGCACCCACGACGACCGGCTGGCTCGGTTGCGCGAGATCGGCATGACCGAGGCGGAGCTGGCTCGGATGTCGAGCCCGATCGGGCTCGACATCGGCGCGCGTACCCCGGAGGAGACGGCGGTCTCGATCGCGGCCGAGATGATCGCGCTGCACTGGGGCTGCGCCGGATCACGACTGTCCCAGCGAGAGGGCCCGATCCACGCCGTTTAGTGTCGTGTGTCGTAACTCTGTTACGGTTTTGGTGCTGCCCCGCCCGGGGTATCAGCGCCCGGATCGTGGGCGGGTCGCGAACCCAATCCAACTGCATGCACGAGCGTCGGACAGTTGCAGGGACAGCACTTGCACACCTCGGGTCACTCGTGCGTGATCCTGGCGATCGGGCTGTTCTCGTTCCAAGACGGTTGGGTGTTCACTGGTGATCCGGTGCGCGCTCAGCGACGGTGGGTGCCGGCCGGTTGGTCGGCGTCATGGCGTTCTCACGTATCGGGTCAGCTCTGATATCGATGACATCGTCGGTTCAGAATCGAAACCGATCCGGTAGGGTGCGTCGGGTGACGAACCACTGCCGTCCGAAACTCGACTCCGTCGAGGCCGCCCTGAGTCAGGCGGGCGATCGGTGGACGTTCCTCATCCTGCGGGAGGCATTCTTCGGGGTGCGTCGGTTCGTGGCCTTCCTGGACAACCTTGGAGTGGCCCGCAACCTGTTATCCGACCGGCTCGGCCAGTTGGTCGAGCACGGCATTTTCGAGCGCAGGCGATACCAGGAACGTCCGGAGCGGTTCGAGTACAGGCTCACCGACAAGGGCCGCGACCTGTACGGGGTCATCGTGGCGATCATGCGGTGGGGTGACCGATGGCTCAGCGACCGGCCGCCGCTGCGCTTGACCCACGGCGCGGATGGCGGCGAGATCGAACAAGAACTGCGCTGCACGACCTGCGGCGCTGTGCTCGACGTGCGCGACGTGCACTACGAACCGACCTGACTGAGCTGTAACAGTTGACCGAGAGAAGGCTGTGATGAAAGCTGCGCGCGATCTACCCCTGAAGACGATCACGCTCGAGCAGCACGATCGCGTCCTCACCGCGACCTACACCAGCCCGCCAGTCAACATGGCGGACGCGATGTTCCTGCGCGAGCTCGAACTGGTGACCAAGGCAGTCGACCGCGACTCGTCGATCGGCGCCGTAGTGCTCACCGGGGGTATCCAGGAGCGCTTCCTCACCCACGCCGACCCGGCCGAGATCGGCGCGTTCGCCGCGATGCCGCACCCCGTGGTACCCATGGGACTGATCGAACCCGGGCTGCGGATGCAGAACGCCGTCCTGCGATTCCTGGGGCTGGCACGCGCGGTCGAGCGGCTCGGGGCCGTCGGCAGCGGGCTCGTCTGGGGATACCGGTGGAAGCGAACGATCTTGCGAATGAACCGCTCGGGCGCGGTCTATCTGGCCGCGATCAACGGGCCTGCCCTCGGCGGCGGCCAGGAGCTCGCACTGGCCTGCGACCTGCGCTACGCCGCTGACGCGCCACACGTGCTGATGGGCCAGATCGAGATCCTGGCAGGTCAGATCCCGGGTGGCGGTGGCACCCAGCGGCTGCCGGGCATGATCGGTACCGGCAGGGCGCTGGAGCACATTCTCGAGGGCGCGCCGATCGATGCACACCAGGCCCTCGAGCTGGGCCTGGTGCACCGCCTGGTCGCGCCGGCGAACCTGCTCGCCGAGAGTCGGTCGACGGCGGCCCGGCTGTCTCGCAGGCAGCGCACCGCGGTTGCCGCGATCAAGCGATCCGTCTACTTCGGGACCCGGCGCAAGCTCGGCCGCGGGCTCGACATGGAACTCTCCGGGTTCATCGCGAGCGCGTTGACCCGCCCCTCGGGCGATGCCCTGAGGGCCCTCAACGCCGACATCGCACGCCTCGGGGACAGCCCCTTCCTGGCAGAACCGAAGCCGTGGATCGAGGGCACCAGGGTCAATCAGGTGCCGTGAGCAGCGCTGCCCGGCTGCGGTGTTCGCGACCCGCGCAGCTCAGTGCTGGTGCCGCTCGGCGAGCCGCTTCAGATTCTGCAGCTGCCGTCGAGCCATGATCAGATCGCCGACGGACAGCCCCAGGGCTACCCAGCGGTTGGTGCGCATGACGACCTTGAGCAGCAGGCGCGTCGTGTCGGCGTCCTGAGTTACGAGAACGTAGGACATGACGGCGCCCATGATGGTGCCGGTCAGCTGTTCCCCCGGGTCGACCGAGACGATCCGGCCCAGCTTGCGTCCGCCGGCGGTGGTGAACCGCTCTCCTACGTGCGGCTCGGGAAGGCCGACCAACTCGCGAGGTGAGCGGCGGCCCAGGTTGTCGATCCAGTCATACGAGTACGGTGCAAGCCGCACTTGCGCTACCCACGGCCACACCGCGCCGACGGGTGCTTGGACAGTCACGCCCCGCCACACCTTCAGGTCAGGGGATGTGACGAAGTCGTCGCAGGGGTAGGATCGCGCGATGTCACTGTTGCTCACACCCCACCGGTCACCGATCATTCGTCCATCCTCCAGCAATCGATGGCTCTCGACTTCGGGGGTGGTGCTCACGGCCACGGATGGCCTGATGCCTGGACAGAAGTCGCGACGCCAGCTTATTGAGTAGCCCCGCGATCGGCCGATCCAGCGTGATGAGCTCCGCGGCGGCACGCTCGCGGGGTTGGAGCGGTCGCTGACGACCGGCGCGGCCGTGCCCCCACCGTTCTCGATGGTGTTCTGGACGTCGGCCAGCTTGGTCGGGTCTCGGCCGACTAGTGGCTTGTCACGCAGCCTTGGCCGGGTAGTCGGTCCAGGTCCGGATCGGTGAGTCGGTGGCGAA